>PHBS01000148.1 GCA_002841995.1 Chloroflexi bacterium HGW-Chloroflexi-8 | reverse complement strand
TTCTTGCGGGCAGTTTGGTCAATTTCATACCACCCAACCTGTGCCAACGGACGGTCGGGTGCGGATTTATGCTGATGATCGACAATACCAAGTTTTCGTATCCTGGCAGCAAAGAACCCGGCTGTCCCATAATTCGTTGGCCACAATCTTGCTGACCGGCTCACCTGTGGGTCAAAATTTTGACCACCATATGAAGTAATGCCTGGAGCAGGTGATGTCAGAATATCGTCTACCGATTCGATCTGGATTGCACTACCAAACCGCTCCAGGACAGAATTCAAGACTCCTTCATTTTCTTCAAGCGTTAACGTGCAGGTTGAGTACACAACCTGTCCACCGATCTTGAGTGCTGCAATAGCACTTTCCAATAAATGGGTCTGCCTTCTCGCTAATGTTTCGATTTCTTTTTGCGTGATTGGTTTTAAAGAATGGGCATCTGTTTCTCGCAACCCTTGCATGGAACAGGGTGCATCCAAAAGGATAAAGTCAAAGATTTCCGGAAACCATTTCCCAAAATATTCACCTGGATAATTCGTCACGGCTGTTTTACAAGCACCCCAGTTTTGCAGTACTAAACGTAAGGCAGTCAGTCGGTCCCGGCTGGAATCATTTGCGATCACCAATCCCTGATCCATCGTACGGCTTACCAGGTGATTCGTCTTACCACCTGGCGAGGCGGCCATGTCCAGGATCAGAGGTTGGCTAACATCTTTAAATTGAAAGAGCTCTACAGGTAGCATCGAAGCTGCGTCCTGAATGTAATAATGTCCCAGACTGTGTTCAACAGTTTTACTGATCGGTATTGGCGATTCATTAATCCAGTAACCGTTCGGACAAAACGGCACGGGTGTAACCTGCCATTGGTAGCGATCTACCCAGGTAGAAAAAGTATTATCAGCGGTGGTCTTGAGTGGGTTCCAGCGTAAGGATGGAGCTAACGGTTTTTCGATTTCAAGGATTAATCGGGAGTAATCCTGACCTGAAAGCAGCGGTTTAAAACGTAAAAGCATTTCAGACTGGAGATCAAAGGCTATTTTTGACTGTTTTTTCTTTTTACTCATACTGCCTTTTGAAGGATAAACAGGATTTCGGAAGAAAGTACAATTTCCTGCACAGACCAGTTAAGATCCTGGATGGCATCATAGACCAGGCGTTGATGCTGCTCCATCTTATCATGTTTGCCGGTAAGGCTCGTTGTGGGGAGGGAAACAGCAATTTTTTTTACAGGTAAGGAAAGCCAAAAGGCGCGATTGCAGCCACGTTGACGCTGGTCAAATCGGTGCGCTTCCTTAAAGAAGAAAGCCACATCCGCCTCAATTTCTGGAGGTTGTACCAGAATATCCTGATAAAATGCGTTCTCCTCACGGTTTACACTTCGAAAGAATGCGTTTATCAAGTTCACCCTTGGGTGGTGCAGATCATAAGCAAAATATTGGGTACTGACAGGAATACCCATCCAGGGCAGGACAAAGGGGTTTAAACCGCAAGCCAGATCGAGAATGCTGTTAGGTTGACCTGTGGCAGAAAATAACTGCTCGTAAAATTTTTCCATGATCGGCAATCGTTCTCTGGTAGAGGCATGCACATTCAGCATTCTTTTACAGAATTCTTTTATGGCTGCTTCGCCTTGTTGGAATGCTGTTTGCAGTTCGATTTCAGCCTGTTCATAATCAGGATCACCAAGATAGGGCGCAACGATATTATGAATCTTTTTCTTGACAGCCTGCTTGATATCTTTGATTTTTTTATGGTGGATAGATTCCAGGGCAATGATATCTAAAAGGGTTTCTGTTGGGAGATCGATACCGCGATACTTGGGAGAACCTTGTATTTCGGCAACTAATTTTTGGATCTCTTCTTCTGAAACCCCTTCCTTGCTCATTTTTCCACCAGGTAAGCTTCTTCATTGCTAAAAGAATACGATTGCACGGACCAATCCCGGTTTTGGATCAGGCTTTGGAAATGTTTACTGTAGAATAATCGCATGCCTTTATCCCGGCCACCCAAAGATTGCGCAGGAAAGCTGATCAGCAGGTATTTGGATTGTATGCCGGACAATAACCTCTGGCCAATATGTTTGTCAATCTGCTCCAGGCATGGAATGGTTTTTAAGATAAAAGTGATTTGGGTCTCCAGAGCAGGAATTTCCTGTGTCAGATCGCAACAAAAAGCTTTACCCTGGATGTTAAAGTAAGAGAAGAATTGGTTCAGGAAGTCGATTTGATCGGTGTAGATATCGCAGGCAAAAATTCTAGCATCTTTGCGAATGGGTATCCATGGCAAAGTCAACGGGTTAAGCCCACAAGCCAGATCCAGAAGCGAATGAATGGGTGTCAGATTGGACAGACAGGTGCTATAGAATGTCTCCAGAATGTCCAACCGTTCGCGAGTTGAAGCGTGCAACGCCATAGCCTCCCTACAGAATTCTTTGACTCGCGGGTCGTACATATCCTTGGGTAGAGTCTGCAACTGATTAATCAGTTGATTGTAATCAATCCCTAAAGGTTGGTAGGCGGATCCGACCTGGTGAATCTTATTCCGGACTGCTTTGATGGTCTCTTTATTGGAACGGCCTTTCTTAATCTCAATGGCAGCAATATTACGGACGAGGTCTTCATGAACAGAACGATATTTAGATCCTTTTTGAACTTCCTTTACAATGGCTTCTAACTGTTCGTCCATGTCTACCTTAATAGGATTCGCTCGGTTAATTGCGTCATGAATCGTAGATTGTGAATAGTAGCCAGTCGGTGATACAAAGTATCATTCATTTTAAAAATGTGGTGCAAGTAACCTCTTGAATAACGACTGCAGGTAAGGCAATCACAACCCGGGTTGATCGGCTCAGCTGATTTGATATGTTCTTCATCATTGATATAGAGATATTTCAGCCACTTATCTTGTAATCCAGCTTGTGGGGATTCGATCGGGTTGGCAAAAGTGTACAGGCGTCCATGACGTGCATCCCGGGTTGGCATGGCGCAATCAAAAATGCCGAAACCCAGGTCATAACAGGAAACAACATTGTAAGGATGCCCAATTCCTAAAGCGTGCATCGGATATTCCGGAGGTATAAGCGAACGGGTATAAGCCAGGATGTCAGTCAAAAGGTTGCCTTCGCCATCCAGTGGCCAACCTCCGAAGCCATACCCATCAAAACCGATTTCAAGCAGCGCTTCGGCACATCGTTTCCGTAATTCAGGAATACCACCTCCCTGAACAACGCCAAAAATCAATGGTCTTGCTGTGTTGGATATCTTTTTTTCTTTTATCAATTGGTCATAGGTTTTTCGGCATTGTTTTGCCCAGGCAATCGTCCGGTTAACAGAAATTTCCTGTTCTTCCAACGAGGCATCTACATGTGTGCAGTCGTCCAGACAGATAACCACATCTGCTCCATACGAAATCTGCAGCTGAATGCTCTTTTCTGGTGTCAATTGAAATTTTCGGCTGGACCCTTCAGGCTGAAAATTGATGCCTTTGGAGGTCATATTGCCAAATTTTGGGTTCTGTCGAATCAACGAATAAGCTTGGAAGCCGCCTGAATCCGTGATGATTGGTCTTGTCCAGCCGCTCATCTTGTGTATACCCCCCAGGGACGTAACAGTGCTGCTGCCTGGTTTTTGCATCAGGTGAAAAGCGTTCATGACAACAGCTTGGATTTGGGCTTGTTCCAGATCCTGACTATCGACAGCCCTAACCAGACCAAAAGTGGCATCCGGCAGGTAAACTGGAAAGTGCAAGTTCCCATGCGGTGTCTGAAAGTTATTCTTAAAATTAAATGTCATGTGCTAATTATCACTGAAGGTGGGAAAGGAGGCAAGGATATTCTAAAGACTCGTCATAATAAGCAAATCCTTCAAACCATTGTAAAGCATGCTTAATCCAACAACGCATAATAAAAGGATGATAATCCGGGCGAGATTTGTCTTGAATGCAGGTTTCAATTGACCCAATCTGCCAAAAATGACAATCCATAAAAGGATTATTGGAATCATAGTCACATAAAATCCAATAATGAAAGCCAGTCCAAAGGAAGGTTTTATTTCCCAACCAGATAGGATGGTTGGAACACCGATTGTTCCCCAAAAGATATATACGTTCGGATTGAGCAGATTCATGGTAAAACCCTTCAAAAAACCGCTTTGTTTGGGCGATTTTTCGGTTTTAGCCATTGATGGATCTTCATTCTGTTTACTGGAACGGAAAGCATCCCAGGCGAGGTAAAGAATAAATATCCCTCCAAAAATTCGTAATCCGGAAGTAAACCAATCCGGAAGCTGTGATAGCACCAGGAAAAGGGTCAGCATGATTGGCCCATCGGTTACCAGAGGGATCAAACCCAATGGAAGGGTTCTTTTCCAGCCATTTTTCAAGATTTGGGAGAGGAGAAAGGCTTGAAAGGGTCCAGGAAGGATCGCAGAATACAATCCTAGAACAATCCCCTGTGTCAGAAAAGAAAACAAAATTATGCCTGCCGATGAATAAGATTGGCTAATTATAGTGCAGGATTTAGGTAAAAGGGAATTTGGGATGGGCTGCCACGAAAACAAATTTATTTATAGAATCAATTCCAATTCGATTTCATCGCGGATGTGAATACCCTGGTCACCAATCTCTGGAATCTCCGGTTTCTGTTTTCTGGCACGGTCCACAGCCCCAACATTGACCTTTACAATCCTGAAACCTCGCTTTTGGTAAAAACGCAGGGCACTTAAATTATCATTGGTAGTAACCAACCATAAACGGGAGCAATCACAAGATCTGGCTCGTTCTTTGACGGCTTCAATTAATGCATTACCAACGCCCGCGCCTTCCCTAAGAGAATCCATTGTTATGATTTCACATTCCTGACCAGTCACCAGATAGGTAATCAATCCGATTGGTTCTGGAGAGACATGTTCAAATGCAATGAAACCGGGTAGTTCAGCTGGATGGTAAATTTGATCATGCACAATAACGATTTCAGCACCCCATTGAAATTTTAGCCAGCGTTTGATCCACTCCCGGTCTTCTTCCTGTGTTTTACGGATAGCAAATGTATACATGGAAATCCTCTTGATTAAAAAGGGGTCCATTTGTCATTCGATAATTTCTAATAAATATGACTATGCAATAGCTGACAATTTTCTTCCCTTCAGATATACTTTTATTGTAACCAGCCTTTAAAGATTTTCAATTGAATCTGTAAATTGGTGGAAGTGGAGGAAAGATGATTGAATTAAACCAGGAAAATTTGTGTGAATTTATTTCCCAATCCAAAGAACCCGTTCTGCTTGAGTTTGGTGCGGAATGGTGCCAGCCTTGTAAAAGGTTAGATCCGGAATTAGTGAAATTGGCAGAAAAATGGGTTGGTAAGATTCAATTTGGCTATATTAATGTAGATCATAGCCCGGATATCGCTGCCCAATATATGGTTATGGGGGTTCCTACCTTGATTCTGATCAAAGACGGTGAAGCAGTTGAACGGATCACAGGATTCCGTCCTGTGCAATCTTTGATCGAAATTTTCGGGGGATTTGTTAACTAAGAGGGTATTTTTATGGTATCAATCAAAAAATCAAAACCATTTGGTTTATGGGACAGCCCGGTTTCGGCCAGAATGTTGAGCCAGGATACCCGCCTGACCGAAGTCGGTTGGAGTGGTGATGGAAAAACCCTGGTCTGGCTGGAAGGCACATCCGGATTTGGAACCCTGGTAGCTGGGGGAAATGGAGAACCAGCACTTGTCCTTAATCAGGAGGTTTCCTGCCAGGGTGGTGTTGGTTATGGAGGTGGAGAATTTTCCATCCATGACAACACGGTTTACTTTACAGGCAAGGATGGCAGTCTGTATGCGCGTCCACTAGGATATCACCATGCCAGGGCAATCACACCTGTTTATGGGGGCTTGGCTTCACCAGTTGTCTCACCAGATGGCGAATGGATCGTTTATGTCTTCTCGGACGGTACTTCCGATTTTCTGGTTAGTGTGGATAGCCATGGCAAAACCTGGCCGCAAAAGATAGTGAGTGGTTCGGATTTTTATATGCAACCCACCTGGCATCCCCACGGCAAGTATTTGGCCTGGGTTGAATGGGATCACCCGAATATGCCGTGGGATCAAACCCGATTAATGCTGGCAGATGTCAATCCTCTAAATTCGCCTAATCCGGAAAATGTGCGTTTATTGGCCGGTGATGTGGATACCGTCGTGATCCAGCCTGCTTTTTCTCCAGATGGGAAATATTTGTCTTATCTCAGTAGCCATGGGAATTGGGATGCCTTGATATTGTTTGAGTTAGAAACCGGAAAAAAGACAATTCTGTACGCACCGGAAAATGTGCATTTGATGGAACCAGCCTGGGTTCAGGGCGAACGCGCTTATGCCTGGCAAAATGATAGCCAAACAATCGCCTTCATTCAGTATCAAAAAGGCGTGGCTACACTCTGGAAGATCAATATCCTGAATGGGGAGAGGACTCAAATTTCATCCGGTCCTTACACCTATTTCCGTCAGATTAGCATTTCAGTTAATGATCAGATCGTCTTGATCGCTACCAGCGCCCGGATACCACCTCGGATTGTGGTTTGGGAAGGAGATACCTGGAAGGTAGTAGCAAAGTCCTCAACAGAAAATGTGGATCCGCAGTTTCTTTCTAACCCCATTCCAATTTCGTGGCCGGCAGCTGATCAAACATTGGTGCATGGTCTTTATTACCCACCTACTAATCCCAATTTTACTTCGAATGGAAAGCCTCCTGTGATCGTCCATATCCATGGAGGTCCGACCTCACAATCCGTGGCTGAGTATAACAAGGATGTCTGTTTCTTTACCACACGTGGCTACGGCTGGCTGGAAGTCAATTATCGCGGCAGCAGCGGTTATGGTCATGAATATGAAAAAATGCTGCGCAAAAATTGGGGCAACCTGGATGTGGAAGATGCAGTAGATGGTGCGCGTGCCCTGGTGAGTGAGGGACTGGCCAACGAAAAGCAATTAATTATTATGGGAGGCAGTGCGGGTGGGTATACCGTTTATAACTGCCTGATCCGTTACCCCGGCGTTTTCAAGGCTGGTGTTTGTCTTTACGGGGTCAGCAATCTCTTCACCCTCGACATGGATTCACATAAATTTGAAGCACATTACAATGCTTCCATGATTGGGCATTTACCCGAAGCTGCCGAGCGCTATCACGCCTGGTCGCCAGTTTTTCATGCAGAAAAAATCAAAGATGCCCTGGCAATTTTTCAGGGCAGTGATGATAAAGTAGTACCTCCCAATCAGGCAGAAGAAATCATTGCCAAACTGCAGCAGAATGGTATTCAATATTTCTATCGACTTTATCCCGGAGAAGGTCACGGTTTTCGAAAGAATGAGAACATCCTGGACTTTTATCAGCAGGTTGAACGGTTTTTGCAGCAGAATGTTCTATTCGCACCATAGGACGAACAGTTTAATAAGAAACGATTTTCAGAGCACACAAGGTTTTTTTATTTAAAATGAGTAATTAAGAAAAGATAGAAATTTATTACTCGAGATACTCTTCTGCCTTCACCTTTTGCGCAATTTCCCGGTCCAGTTGTAACAGCAATTCCATGGTTCTGGGAATTGCATCCTGCACAGGAACCAGGATCTTTTCCTTTTCCCGACGTAGTTTGAATTCGACCGCACCTTCCTTTAGGGCTTTCTCGGCAACTGTGATCCGTAATGGAATACCAATCAAATCTGCGTCGTTGAATTTGATCCCTGCACTTTCTGTGCGTTCGTCATACAAAACATCGATCCGTGCACGCATAAGATCCTGGTAGAGTTTTTCGGCAACTTTTAGCGGTTCTTCGGAATTCTTGCTGGGTAAGACGATTAGATGTACGTGGAAAGGCGCGATACTGGCTGGCAGGATCAAGCCGTAATCATCATGGTATTGTTCAGCCACACAACCAAATAGTCGCCCAACACCAATTCCATAGGAACCCATGATGACTGGCTTTAGTTCGCCATTCTCGTCCTGAAATGTGCAGCCCATGGCGTCTGAATATCGCGTGCCAAGCTGGAAAATATTCCCAACTTCTATACCGCGTTCCGAATATAGGGGTTGTCCACAGTTTGGGCAGGCATCTCCATCCCGGGCGGAAACCAGGTCGGTAACGATAGAAGCTTTGAAATCGCGGTTGTAATTGACATTGATATAGTGATAGTCAGATTTATTAGCACCTGCCACCAGGTTTGCGGAAAGCGGAATCAGATCATCGACGACAATCAGACCTTTTTGCAGGCCAATTGGCGAAGCGAATCCCGCTACTGCTCCGATGGATTGAATTTCCTCCTCAGTTGCCGGGCGAAGATCCTTGGCTTTGATGGCGTTGGTTAATTTGGTCTCATTCAAATCCATATCTCCACGAACAATAGCCATGACCACTTGCTGAGTTTCTTTCTCATCTTCTGCAAATGTGGCGGTCATAAAAACTGCTTTTGCTGTCTTTGATGTCGGGATATTCAGAAAACGAGATAAATCTTCGATTGTTTTGGTCGCCGGTGTATGGACAGGTTTCAACGGCAGTGCTTCTTCCTTCTCCGGTACTGGTTTTTGAAAAGTAGCGACCTGGCGGTTGGCGGAAAATCCGCATTGCCTACACAGCATCAGGGTATCCTCACCAAAAGAATTGAGGAACATAAATTCATGGGCAAGTTTTCCACCCATCATACCGGTATCGGATTTGACAGCAATTGTCTCCAGCCCACAACGCCGGAAGATGTTGAAGTAAGCCTGATAGTGAGCTTTATATTGTTGAGCAAGCCCATCCCAATCACGGTCCAGGCTGTAACTGTCCTTCATGGTGAATTCCCGAACCCGAATCAGACCAGCTCGTGGGCGTGGATCGTCCCGGAATTTAGTCTGAATATGGTAGATCAAACGGGGAAGTTGCTTGTAAGAGCGGATTTCCTTGCGCACCAGGTCACCAACTGCTTCTTCGTGGGTCATCGCCAGCACCATGTCACGCTGATTACGGTCCTTGAAGCGTCCCAATTCCGGTCCAACTGCATACCATCGCCCGGATTCCTTCCACAAATCAGCAGGTAATGTAACAGGCATGCTCAATTCCTGTCCGCCAATCTGATTCATCTCCTGGCGTAGAATATTTTCTATCCGGCTGATGACCCGTTTTCCCAGCGGCATAAGGGTGAAAATTCCGGCAGCCACCTGGCGAATATATCCGGCTCGAATCAGGTACTGCGTTCCGGGCGTTTGTGCCTCACTGGGTGTTTCCCGAAGGGTCTGGTTGAAAAATTGTGACATGCGCATAGGTTAATTCTCCATATTGCTCAGGGTTCAATCGATAAATAAATCCGTTTGTTGATCTTGCCTTTGCTTTTATAATCTGAAATGTGGATTTTGCCAATTTCGGCTGTATTGTTCACGTGTGTACCGCCATCTGCCTGTAAATCCAAGCCGACAATTTCCACTGTGCGGATCTCACTGATCTGGGGAGGGAGGAGATTGATCTTGGTTCGGATCAGGTCCGGAATCTGGAAAGCTTCTTCGCGAGGAAGAATCTTTACTTTAATCGAGTGACCCTTTTGAATTTCCCGGTTGACAGTATCATCAATGACTTGTACCAATTCTTTAGTAAGATTCTCGAATTCAAAATCCATTCGTCCTTCAAGCGGATCCATGTTGCCACCGGTTACTAAAGCACCAAAATCGCGGAAGACGACACCACACAGAACATGCATGGC
>PHBS01000147.1 GCA_002841995.1 Chloroflexi bacterium HGW-Chloroflexi-8 | reverse complement strand
TTTGACTCAGAATCTCTAGGGAGGGATTAAATGAAAAAAATTGTTATTTTAGGGGCAGGTACTGCGGGTACCATGACAGCAAACCACTTGAACCATCTCATGGATCATAATGAGTGGCAAATTACAATTGTTGATCAGGATCCAATTCATTATTATCAAGCTGGTTATATATTCGTCCCATTTGGAATGGTCCCGGAAAAAAGATTAATGAAAACCAAAGGCGATTATATTCCTTCAACTGTAAAACTGATTCAGGCAAAAATTGAACGGATCGAGCCAGAACACAATAAAGTGTTTCTTGGTAATCAATTGGTTCTTGAATATGATTTTCTTGTTATTGCCACAGGTTGTGATATTTATCCTGAAGAAACTCAAGGTTTAGCTGAACATGAATGGGGAAAATCAATTCATTCTTTCTATACCTTAAAGACAGCCTCAGAGTTAAGGAAGAAGTTGGTTGATTGGCAGGGCGGTCGGTTGGTAATTAATGTTGTTGAAAATCCGATCAAATGTCCAGTTGCCCCTATGGAATTCTTAATGTTGGCCGATGCTTATTTTACAAAAAAAGGTATGCGTGATCGGGTTGAAATTATTTACGCAACTCCTTTATCTGGTGCATTTACAAAACCAATCGCTTCCAAATATGTCGGCAATTATCTCGATCAAAAAAACATAAAAGTTGAAACAGATTTTTACATTGAGCATGTTGATCCGGATGCGAAGAAAATTGTATCTTATGATGAACGCGACATCGATTTTGATTTATTAGTTAGTATTCCATTGAATAAAGGTGCGGATGTCATCGGTTTATCCGGGTTAGGAGATGAATTGAATTACTCCCCCGTTAATAAATCCACATTCCTGTCCGATAAATTCTCGAATATTTTTGTCTTAGGTGATGCTTCTAATGCTCCAACATCAAAAGCAGGATCTGTTGCCCATTATGCAGTGGATTTATTTGGTGAGAATTTTAAGAGATACACAGAAGGTAAAGCATTAGAGGAAACGTTTGATGGGCATACGAACTGCTTTATTGAAACGGGTTATGGAAAAGGCATTCTTTTGGATTTCAACTATGAACAAGAACCATTGCGTGGTAAATTCCCAATCCCCGGTATTGGTCCATTTTCACTTTTGCAGGAATCTTATATCAATCACTTAGGAAAATTGAGTTTTGAGTTTATGTATTGGAATATTCTGATGAGGGGAAGAAAAATACCTTTAGCCCCCACAATGACAATGGCTGGTAAATGGAAAGAGTAAGTAAAGTCCAGAAAGACTTTATCTAAAATAATCTACTAAAATTTTGTAAAAAAATGGAGAAATAAAATATGGCTACCCGAGAAATTGCAGGAAAAACTGTACAAGTAAATGAAGAAGGTTTTCTAACCAACCCAAGTGATTGGACAAAAGAAATCGCGGCTGAATTGGCAAAGGAAGAAGGCATTGAAGTTCTAACTGAAGGGCATTGGAAAGTGATTGATTTTGCCCGCCAATACGCAGGAACAGGGGGGGCTTCTCCCACATTAAGAACAATTACCAGTGGTTCGGGGGTAAATACAAAAGATCTATTTTCATTGTTCCCGAAAGGTCCGGCCAAGAAAGTTGCAAAAATTGCTGGCTTGGGTAAACCTGAAGGTTGCGTTTAATCTAGTTTTTTTCATCAAAGGGAGAGTTATTATGACTGACAAACCAAGAAAAATTGCATTTATCTGTTCAAAAGGCACACTTGATATGGCTTATCCGGCTCTTATTATGGGATGGGCAGCATTAGGAAATGGTATCGAAGTGACCTTGTTTTTTACGTTTTGGGGGATGGATCTGATAAATAAACATCGGATTGACCATCTGGAATTAGCACCTGTGGCTAATACCAGCATGAAGATGTCATTGATGGGTGTTAAGACTGGAAATTTGGGTATTCCAAACCTGATGGGGGTACTTCCGGGGATGACAGCCTTTGCGACCAAATTGATGCGCGATAAGATGAACGAATTGGATGTACCTCCTGTACGCGAATTTATGCAAATGTTAGCTGACGCTGGTGCAAAAATGTATGCCTGTAAAATGTCAGTAGATATGATGGACCTCAAAAAAGAGGACTTTGTCGATGGCGTAGAGGCGATTGTTACAGCTGCAGAATTCATCGAAATGACAGAAGACTCGCAAATCATTTTTATCTGATCAGTTTCTTTTTCGCAAAAATAACCGGTGAGCTCAGGCAATCCGGTTTTTTTGTTTGATAATGATTTGTTGTCATGTTAAAATCACAACACTTTTACCTGGCATGAATCTCGCAACACAATTATTATCAAAAAACACGACAGCAATGTTTCGATATATAATTATCGGGGATTCTGAAGTCAAGCCGTGAAAAAGAGAGCAGCTTTGAATAATTATCAACGCAATAAAAAGAATGAAGAATGGCATAATCGGGTGATTAATGGTCCGGATTATAACGGGCAATGGAATGGAAAATCCATGGCCAGACCTTCAGGAAGCAAAATTAATCCAAATCGTTTGCGACCACGAAATAGAATTAATCTAAATCTTACCGCTATCCTTGGAATTGCTTTTGTTATATTTGCATTTGCTTCTTCAATTGCATTGTCTGTGGCGATTTCGAAAGCAATGAAAAAGGACGTTAAAGCGGATAATATCAAATCACCTGTCGCACTTGTTCAACCTACTTTAAATCCTGAGCCACAATTCGATGGTCAAATGCGAATTTTATTATTGGGTTCAGATCAGCGTCCAAATGAAGGTGGTTTTCGAACAGATGCAATTTTAATGGTTGTTCTTGATTCTGAAGAAAAAAGCGTCAGTGTTGTTTCATTTCCACGGGATCTATGGGTAACAGTCCCAAGCTTATATGAAATGAAAATTAACCAGGTTTTCGAACTTGCAGAATTTGAAGGAACAGCAGATATGTTCGAAGCGAATTTTGGAATTCGGCCCGATTATTATCTCATGTCGAATTTTTCAGGTTTTACAAAATTTATTGACAATCGTGGCGGTATCGATGTGAATGTCGGCCAGGATCTGACGGATGATTGTGATTTGCCACAACAGGTCGATGGTGATTGCACCGTTCTAACAGGTACAGTTCACATGGATGGTCCCACAACGCTCTGGTATGTTCGTTCCAGAAATACTTCCAGTGACCTGGATCGATTAAGACGAGAACAGGAAGTTGTATTTGCTTTGGTCAAAAAATTGGTCAGTTTCCAGTCGGTCGCTCAAATTTCAGAAATAAAATCGGAATTGGAAGAAAATATACAGACAAATATGAGCATTGAGGAAGGTTTAAAGCTTATCCCATTTGCAACAAGCCTGCTAAACAATTCTGAAAAAATTCATAAGATTGCCATTAGTGAAGATCAGGCAACTCCATCCTGGTCATGGAATGGAATGTGGATCCTTTTACCGGATACAAATGCCATACGGGCGTTGATGGAAGAAGCTGGAATTCATTTAAATTAAATTTTGCAGGAATATCTGTCTGGTCTGAATGCTCATATTAAAAGAGCCATCAAGTATGCATTTAAATACTTGCCGTCCCGATAGATCGATTTTCTCAGCAGTCCTTCTTTTTCAAAACCAAATTTCTCATAAAGTTGGATGGCAGTGGAATTACGCTCAAAGACAATCAAGTCCATCCGTTTTATGATATTAGTATTCCTTGCCCATTCGATAGCAGCTTGCATGAGTTCCGTCCCGATATGTTTGCCCCTCCAATTTGATGCGACTGACATGCTGATCTCGACAGAGTGTCTGGATGCTTTTCGAGAGCTCCCATGACAAATAATCGAACCAATAATTTCCCCTTCTACTTCGGCAATCAGAAAAATAGAATTTTCTGAATTTGAAAAATCTTCAAGGATTTTTTGTTCTTGATCGAGCGAATGTAGAAACTCGCCAGGGCTCATTTCCAAATTCGAATCAGGCTCGGAAATAATCTCGTTGATTAATTTAATAATTTTTACAGCATCTTGCGGTTGTGCTTTCCTGATGATCGGTTTCATGTTGGGAAAATATATTAACCTCCATTATTGACTGTAGAGAAACAAAAAGTGAACAGAAGACACTTGTTATATATAAACTTTTGAATCCTTCGATACAAAAGTTTATTTTTATAATTTATTAAGCTGTCATTAAACTGAATTAACTTGATTGCGGATTGATTAAAAATTCTGGTGATCAAAAAAAATTACAAAAGACGTGCTTCAAGGGAAATATCCACTGCACTTAATGCAACTGATACAGGGCAATTAGATTTTGTTGCTTCGGCTAATTCTAAAAATTTCTCTTTTGAAATATCGGGAACTTCAGCTTCCACACTCAGATGGATATTTGTGATCCGGGATTTCCCATCCACTTTTCCAAGCGTTACGCTTGCAGTTGTCCAAATTCTTGTTGCTGTGAAACCTGCTTTGCTCAAGTCACCACTGAGAGCCATTGAGTAGCATCCGGCATGTGCGGCTCCAATCAGTTCTTCAGGATTTGTTCCAGTCCCTTCTTCAAATCGGGACGCAAAAGAATAAGCTCCCTGAAAAGCACCACTGCCCAATCGCATCGTACCTTTTCCACCTTTTAAGTCACCTTGCCAAACTGCTTCGGATTTTCGAACTGCCATAATATTCTCCTTTTGAATATCAAACGTGATTTATTAAAAGTATAGGATATTGGAAAAGATTTTAAGAAATTTTGTATAAGAAATCCGAAAGGTTCGGATTCGAATAGGAAACCAACGAAAATTTGGATACTAGTAAATTGGGATTCGAATTCATAATTAAGATTCGAATCCCTTTTATTTTGACATTATTCAATGGTTCGGAAGATGTTGATTACTTCTCACTGGCAGCAAGTAGTTGGTTCAGAATTGCCTGGTTCTGTGGAACCAGAGTAAGCTGTGATTTGCCTTCTAATATTTTTTGGGTTTCGAGTATTTCAAAAACCGCATTGGAAACTTCGGGGTCTGCAGTTATCGATTGCATCGCATGTCCAACAATTCGTGGTCGGATTGCACCAGCTTTTGCGAATTCAATCGCTGCCTGACGTTCTGCCGTGCTGTGGATGATATTCACCTGATTGGCGCCGTCCTGTTTGATGGCGGAAGTAACCTGCCTTAAACGATTGACGACTTTTGCTTCAATTTGTTGAATCATACCAACATCGCGGAAATGGACTTTGCGAATGTATACGGATCCCAACTTATAACCCCATTCATTTGATCGAGGCGAGACCTCTTCACGAACGGTTCGACTCATCGAATGCCTGTTTACAAGCATTTGATCCAATGGCATATTACTCAACGACCGGACTACAGCATTACTCACATTGGCTGCCAAAGAACCGCGGGGATCGGCATTTTTAAATAGATAAGAAACCGGTTCACTGATGTACATCTCATACCAAATACCCACGCCCATCGGTGCACCTTCTTCAGAGTTTACCGGATTGCTGCGTAAATATTGCTGATCCAATCGCATGTCCAGAACACGCCGGCTACCAAACCAGTTAACCAAAAATGCTTTCGGTCCAAGCTTGAATGGTAAGATATGCAACCCGGGCTCTTTTAAGATTCCTATGACTTTACCGAATAAAACAAAGACCTGGCATGTACCTTCCTGGACGATCGTATAGAGACCAAACTTTCGGATCAGGAAGAGAAGGATCGGAATAACAAACCACATTCCAATAAAAGTTGCTACCAACCCAATTAGGAACTGCAGGAAGTTGTTCATGATTTCACCTCCTGGATGATTTGATTGGCATGTGTGTAAAGACGAAGCCTCACATTTCGGAGATATGCTTTTAACGAATCAGGTCCGTTTTCTTTTAAGAGTTTTAATTGGTCAGACAATGCAATTAAGGGTTCTACTTCAGCCTGAGCATTGAGTGTTTCAATCTCGACCGCGCGTTTAGACTGGACAATCTTTTGATCCGCCAGCGCTTGTGCCAGACTGATATCAGAAGAAACCTGATTATGTGCTGTATTAATTGCAGCCAGGGCAGATTCTACTTCGGCTGGTGGGTCAATACCGGTGATTAATGATGCATCCAAGATGATCCCGTAACGCGCTGCTGATGAAGCACATTCGCGCTCCATATGTTCGTTCAAGTCGCGAAGATTCTTGCGGAGATCATTAATAGAAACGCCAATTACGATACTCATTTCACCATCACGTTCACTGGTCGGTTGTGGGGCTTCAAAACTGGCGATTCGTTCTCTCAATACTGAGACAAAATAACCCATTACATGCGAGATAGGTTGTTTGACACCGAAAATGTAGGCATAAAGATTACTTTCTGCAACCCTGTAACGGATTTGACCGGTTAATCCGGTATTCAATTGATCTTTAGTCACAGCTTCCAGGATCGTTCCGCTTTGATTTGCACTTGGATCTTCTGTATCATGAGCCATATTGATCGTTTGTGTGGCAATTGAGACTTTGTATACTTTCTCCCAGGGCCATTTATAATATGGACCTCCGGGTGGGATTACACGCACAACCGGGTAATTGTAACGTTGCTTGTGTTCCTCAGTTAAAGTTTCCCCAAGCGGTGAATTGCCGGTCATGCTATTCCCAATTCTTTCTGCCCGGCCAAAAATGGTTTTTACAGCCCTTTCATTCTGGTCAACCGTATAAAATGCAGTGAGCAAATATCGCAGAACAAACCAGGCGCCAAAACCAATCAGCATTCCAAGAAATAAAGTCATGGAATTCTCTCCTTTCTTTCATTATTAAAATGATAAGTCTAAATAATTGGATACCGAAAACACATAAGTATTAACACAGTTTTTTGACAAAAAGTTGATTTTTTCCTCCAAACCAATCCATTTGAATTATTTTTCCATAAAACAAGTATACAATTTGCTTTGAAACGATTACAAGCCAAACCAGGTTAAAACTTATTAACAAATCTTGGGCAGGCTCCACCAGAATCGATACCTGTTTCACCCCAATACAATCGCCCATCCTGGCAAAAATTTCCATTAAAAGTAATTTCACGGGGATAATGCTGTGAAATTATCTACTCGTACCAGGATAGTTTTTCAACAGACTCGCTGGCGTGCTTACAGCTGGCTGATGAGTTGACATGATAGCGATCTATCCAATCCGGGTCACATTCACAATAATCAATGGTTAGGAACCATTTCTTTGGGTCGTTTAAGGTAGATTTACAGTCAGGCCAATCGTCCGAATCCCGGTTCTCCCGGTCGTGACTGTTAAATTGATAAATATCATCGACCAGTTTGATATTAAATAGTGCCCAATCAAGATTGTGCATGCATTCATGGATCAACGGCTCATAAACCATTTCTCTTCCAACAAAAACCTTATTACAAATTTCATTCAATTGAATATAAGCAAAACCGGCACTGTGAATGCTCATATCACCATAGGAACCTCCACACCACCCAGCCAGATGCTTGATCTGTATTGGATCATATTGTCCAGTTACCACAGATACGAAATCAGTGTCTGTGGTAACGTAATTGTTGAGAAGTTCATCGTCTACTTCAAAAGGGCCAAGTACAAAATCCGGTGCTACAAATCCTGTGTGGGTGAATGGAATGACCTGAATGTCCAACTGTAATTCAAGTGACCCTTCCGTCCAATCCAGTGCCAGATTTCGGATCTTTTCCATATCCTGTGTGATGGCAGCTATCTCATTTTCGGTCAGAGTAATTTCAAAACACAACCTCTGCTCAAAATTTGCATAAAGAGGGGCATCGATTTTCCTCGGGGAAATTCCGGTTAATGGCGCAGGAGGATCGAATTCATTCCACTTGCAGTTGCAATCTCCACAATTTGTACCATAACATACATCCCCACTGTAAAAATCATTCCCTGCAATGCAAGTATGGACCGGGTTTAAGATGAAAACTTGAAAAATAGCTGTGGATTTTGCATAAATTGGGGAGGAAGATGGAGAAGGACTTGGGTTGCTGATGAGAATTGAAAGAGTTGGTGGTATCTTCGTATTGGCTGGAGGGGTACTTACTGGGGGTGAAAAATTACATCCCCAAAGCACCAGAACAATAATAAAAAGTACTTTCCCAAAAAAAGAATACTTCCTGATGATCAGAGCCATAGCGAGCCTCCGTAATCATAAAAAGACTCGACAATTAAATTAAACTGAGTTTAAAGGAATAAAAAAACACCAGCCGTCAATCTTTCGGATTTAAGCTGGCGCTTCTTATTTAATTCTTTAGTGAGAAACTATCTCTGAACTAATTGCCCTCGTGCTTCGCCGGAAGGATTTAATTCGGTATGAACATTAAAATAAACCAAACCATCGTGTAAATAGTTGAAAAATGTGGCTCCCCCGATTCCATTCAAGTTTGTGCCCACGATATCGCCTTCCAAGGTCATTACACCATCGACAACTGTGCAAGCACCCAGAACGGCAGTTCCAGGACCAGATCCACAAAGTGTCACAACTACACCTGCAGTCTGTGTTGTATCAGCTGGAGCATGTAAATGTGCACCAGTCGGGGTTCCGGATAATCCCCGGACAGTAATTAAAAAATGCAGACTGCCATCTGGATTGGTACCAAAGTTGCCGGTTCCTTTCGCAGTTGAATCCACTACTTGATGAAGCTCATTTGAATATGAAATTGCTGATTTCCAGGCTTGCTTATTTGCGAGCACAGTTGTTGTTGGTAATGCAACCAGCAACAGTGCAAGAACGAAGAAGATAATGAATTTTTGCTTTTTGGTACTCATAAACTTACCTCCACATGACTAATAGTAAAAAAATGGTAATTTCATGCAGTTTATTGCAGGAAATATCCGATTACAAATGATTGTACATATTATGACATAAAAGGTCAATATTCTCTTAATAAGACTTAGGACATCTAATGATTCAAATCGGGTATAAAATTACATTGTTATAGAAAGATCAATATTTCTATATTTCATAAAATTATTTTTGTTGAGAATTTCATAACAGGATATAACATGGAAAATGATTCCCAAAAAGCTAAACAAATTTTGATTATTAAGAATGGTCCCTATAAAGTGTTGGGAAATATTCCTTTGGTCCATAAAGAACAAATTCTTTCTGAATTTGGTGAGCCATTAAATTGGAAGATTGTGAAAAGGGAAGATGATCTGGGCGATGAATATAATCTTTGTCGGTGTGGTCTTTCGGCTGAATTTCCTTTTTGTGATCGCACCCATCGTAATGCGGGATTTGATGGAACGGAAAGTGCTTCGACCCGACTAACGACTAATCGTCGGGTTACTCTCCAGGGCGGGCAAAATATTACGGTAATGCGGGATCCAACACTTTGCACGGGTTCTGGATTCTGTGGGATGAAAGATGCACCATTAAGAAAGTTCGTGATTGAATCGGATGATACTCAAACCAGGTCTTTGCTGATTGCTATGATCGAACGATGCCCTTCCGGATCATTAACCTATCGTATCGATCCTGAAGAACCGGATATTGAACCAGACTATCCAGTCCAAATTTCCTGCACAATCGAATACGAATCCAATCTTCCGATCCATGGCCCATTATGGGTGACAGGGGGAATAGAAGTGATTCGCTCAGATGAACAACCATTTGAAGATCGCAACAGGGTTACGCTTTGTAGTTGTGGAAAATCCCATAATAAACCCTTATGTGACGGCGAACATCGTTATCGACCAATGTACGTTGATAAGGATAAGTGAAATTCTGGTTATCCTTTGACGTAAGATAATTTTTCCTGAATTAAACCATCACGGATTGTAAACAAATCCACACCACGTACATGTCCTTTTACGCCGGATGTTTCTTGCCAATGGTACACCCAACGCTGGATCACACGATCTTGTGATTTAAAGATTTCTTCAATTTCAATTTGCGCGTGGGGAGAGGATTGAAAGAAGGAAATCCAGAAAGCTCTTACCGAATCTTTTCCAATGAATCTTGTCCCATCTGGTGGGGGATATGTATTTTCAAATACACAGTCTTCAGTCATCATTTCCATCATCGCGTCGATATCGTGACGATTAAAAGCCAGGTTGAATTTTGTA
>PHBS01000253.1 GCA_002841995.1 Chloroflexi bacterium HGW-Chloroflexi-8 | reverse complement strand
AGCCATCCCCTGCCTGTAATGGGTGATCCAGAACCTATTTTCCCAAGTGAGAATTAATACCAATGAAAACTCGTGAAGAAGCGCTCGCCATTGTTCATCACTATATCAAGAATCCACAGTTAGTGAAACACATGCTGTGTGTTGAAGCTGCCATGCGCTTTTACGCTCGCAAATTAAACCAGCCAGAAGATCTCTGGGGCATTACAGGCATCTTGCACGATTTTGATTGGGAAATTCACCCTACCTATCAAGAACATCCCCTGGCAGGGGCTCCCATACTGCGCGAGTTGGGTGTTGAAGAAGAAATAGTGCAAGCCATCCTTAGTCACGGAGATCATCTTAAACTTCCACGTGAAACCCTTCTTCAAAAAGGGTTGTATGCCTGCGATGAAATTACCGGATTGATCACGGCTGTGGCTTTGGTGAGGCCATCCAAATCACTTTACGATCTTGAAGCCAGTTCTGTCAAGAAGAAATGGAAAGATAAGGCTTTTGCAGCGGGCGCTAACCGTGATGAGATTGAACATGGAGCGGCTGAATTTGGAGTTCCGTTATGGGAACATTGTACGAATGTAATTCTCGCCATGCGCGAGATTGCCAATACACTTGATCTCGAAGGTTCTTTAACCGCCAACTAATCGAGTGACGCACTAAACCGGAGGATGAAAGATGGCACTTCAAGGAAAAGGCACCTGGATATGGAAAATACCCCAATGTGAAGGTGGAAATGCACAATCAATAGCTAATGTAGCCAAAGATTGCGGTTTTTCTCATGTTCTCATTAAAATTGCAGATAGTTCTTACGCCTACAATGTGAACAAGACCACCGGTGCTGATTTGATCCCTCCCGTGGTGGATGCATTACGCGCTAAAGGCATTCTGGTATGGGGTTGGCATTATGTCTACGGCTTCAATCCCAGTGGTGAGGCTGCTATTGCAATTTCGCAAAGCAAGAAATATAACCTTGATGGCTACGTCGTAGATGCCGAGATTGAGTATAAACAGCCAGGAAGAGACGCTGTTGCCCGTTCATTCATGACCCAAGTGCGTAACGGCCTACCAAACACTCCGATTGCGCTTAGTACATTCCGCTGGCCTTCATACCATGGCACCTTTCCATATGCTACTTTCATGCAATATTGTGATTACAGCATGCCCCAGGTTTATTGGATAAAAGCGCGAAATCCTGTCTATGATCTCACTAGATCGTTTAATGAATTCAAAGCCATCAATTCATCAAAACCAGTGATCC
>PHBS01000146.1 GCA_002841995.1 Chloroflexi bacterium HGW-Chloroflexi-8 | reverse complement strand
TATCCATCAAGGCTAGTTCGGCGGCGCTGAGGCGCGAGTAATGTTCGCATAGATTTCAACCGAGCACTGGAGTTAGCAGGATTACCCAAGATGCGCTTTCACGACTTACGCCATACCGCAGCCTCACTTCTCCTGAACAATAAAGCCCCTGTGACCGTGGTGTCGGGTATGCTGGGGCATTCCAAACCGAGTGTCACTCTGGATATTTATGCTCATGTGTTTCACGATATGCAAGGGGAAGCAGCGATCATCATGGATAAGCTTGTCACGCCAATTCTGGTAGAAATTCCACAAGTAAAGACTAAAGTCCAAAAGAAGGATTGATTTGAATTGCACCTTAATGCACCTTAAATCAAAAACCCGAGAAATTTTCGGGTTTCGATCGGCATATGTGGCGGTGTTGGATGTTTAACCTAGTAAATCTGGTGCCCCCGGAGGGATTCGAACCCCCAACCCGCTGATTCGAAGTCAGTCACTCTATCCATTGAGCTACGAGGGCAGTGTTCAAAAATTATACCGCATTTCAGACGTCTCAGCCAGACTCTTTTCTGTCTTACAACAAAGAATCACATCAACTTAATCACGAAAACCACCTCAAAATTTCCTTTCATTTTTGAAAGGTTTTTGAATCTTGACCTTGCAGGAATGTCTAGGAAGACCGATTTGATTTATGGTATCCTAATGGCAACAACCAATGTGTTGTTCCGCTCATTAATAAAGGATCGATAAAGGCAAACCCGGTGAAAACCGGGGACGCAAAGCCATGGGTCTACTGTTCTCTCGCTCAAGAGACTACGATTGCCAGGCTGCCGAAACCAGCTAAACCAGATACAGAATACAGCCGGTTTCAGGTGCACAAATCATTTTTTTACGTTTTGGGGCATAAAGGCATCAAACATGAAACGACTGTATTTTTCAATTATTCTGATTATCTTAATTTTCGGATTGTTCTTCGGCGGAAGCCAACCGGTACAGGCTTATCCAGCTTCTTCTAATATAAGCGCTTCCCGTTCTGTAATCCTGCCAGATATGGATGATTACCGCTATTATTTGGATTATATCCGGCGCACAGCTTCCAATAAAAGCAACAATGTGCTTGCGGATAGCAAATTACGAAATTTTGTCAAAGAAGTAAATACCGGCAGCAACGCAATCACCGGGGTGTATGTTCGCGGTACGTTGGCTATGCAAGTCATTCAACAGCCATCCGGAAATGCCGGGTGGGTCAGTGAGAGTGAAAATGCCATCACCCAATTTGGGATGGCTAACAACTTCAACACAACTGGCTTATTAGCTCATAACACGCATGCGGGTGCAGATTTCTTTAATCTCAAAGTTGGGCAAACCGTTGTCGTGGTTAAAGGTAACGGCGAAATCAGCAAGTATCGTGTGGATGCCATTCATGAATACCAGGCATTACAGCCCACTAATCCTTACAGTAATTTTGTGGATCTGGACACCAACCAGACATTGACCGCTACCGATCTTTTTTACAGAGTCTACACCGGGTCTCACCACATTACATTCCAGACTTGCATCGAAAAAGATGGCGAATTTTCCTGGGGTCGTTTATTTGTAATCGCTACCCCTATCAAAGCATAATTTTTTTAGCAATTTTGTTTATGCCCTCCCCATAACGAAACCGCGCGCTTGAGCGAGTGCGCGGTTTACGTTTAATGATCTTTGGATAAACTGAGCATCCAAAAAAGCTTAATTGGCTAAATTTCTAGATCCCTAAGATTCCCTCTTGCCAATAATTTTGGGATGTGCAAAATCCTTAAATTTCGTGGCTACAACCTATAACAAAACCGCACGTCATTATAAGCGTGCGGTTCTAATTTAACCCTTTATTAGTAGAAGCAAAGCCTAATTATTGAAGCAACATAACTGCTTGCGCAGCCCATTCGAAAATTAATCCTGGGAAGACGGCCAGGGCTACGACTGCCAGGGCTGTCACAACCAGTACAAGGCTGACCCATTTATCGATATGCAACTCGCGGTCGCCCGGTTTCATAAACATATAAACAATAATTCGCAGATAGTAAAATGCAGAAACCAGGGAGGTAAGCAAGCCAATCAACGCCAAACTAACATTGCCAGCTTGCACTGCGGTGCGGAATAAATAGAATTTACCCCAAAATCCCATGGTCAGCGGAACCCCTGCAAATGAAAGCATGAAGATAAGCATGGCTGCACCCAGCCAGGGATAGCGTTTTCCTAACCCGGAAAGGTCTTCCAGCATCAAACCCTTTCCATATTCTTTTTCAATCGCAATTACCAGCGCCCAGGCCCCGAAACTCGTCAAACCATAGGCAACCAGGTAGAACAAAGCGGATGAAATGCTGTTGGTCGCCACTTCGCCATTACCATATCCAACAAAAGCCATCAAAATATATCCAGCATGGGCAATGGAGGAATAAGCCAACAAACGCTTGATGTTGTTCTGTGCCAGAGCAACCACGTTCCCTACCAGCATGGTCAGAACTGCAATCATCCACAAGACCGGAGTCATCTTATCAGCCAGGCTCGGGAACAAGACCAGGAATACACGCAGTAAAACAGCAAAACCGGCTGCTTTGACCGCAACCGACATAAAAGCCGTAATGGAGGAAGGAGCACCCTGATATACATCCGGCGTCCACATTTGAAAAGGCACTGCAGCCACCTTGAATCCAAAACCAACCAGCAAGAGCGCAGCGCCAATGACAAACAAAATCAAATTCGCACTACCATTATTCAAGGCAGCAACGATTCCCGGAAAGTCAATTGCACCGGTTGATCCAAAAATCATGGCTGATCCATACAAAACAAACCCGGAGGCAAATGCACCTAACATAAAATATTTAAGCGCAGCCTCTTCTGATTCCGTGCGGGATCGGGCAAATCCAGCCAGCACGTACAATGGGATGGACAGTAATTCCAATGACAGGAATACCATGAGCAGGTTATATGCTTGTGTCATCAACATCATACCCGCAATACTGAACAATAGCAGAACATAATATTCGCCATGTTCGATATCCATACGTTTCAGGTAATCATAGGCCAGCGCGATTGCAGTAATACCACTTGCAAGGATCACAACCTGCAAAAAAGAGGAAAAACCATCCAGGACAACCATTTGGTTGAAAGCAAAGCTGGTTTGCCCCTGAATTGCCAGGTCTACTCCTAATGCCGTCGCCAACCCAAGTACGGCCAGCAATGCGGTAATTCCTTTTCGACCTTTTGGAATCCAAAGATCAATCAACAGGAGCAGCACAGCCCAGATTACAACAATAAAAACCGGTAAAATCGTCAACAAGTCACTCATTTGGGTCATTTATACGCTCCACTAGTGAAGTACCATTGCAGCCGATTGAACCAGCTGTACCAACTGTTCAACTGCAGGATTAATCAAATCAAAGAAAGGTTTGGGGAAAATACCAATCCAAAAGATTACCACAACCAAGGGTGCCAGGGTAATGATCTCTCGAACAGACAAGTCTTTCAGAGATTTATTCTCAGAATGGGTTACTGGTCCGAGGAAGATTTTTTCATACATCTTCAATAAGTACACCGCGGCAATAATCACACCTGTCGTCGCCACACCGGCAAACCATGGGCTGCCATATACTTTCGATCCAAAAGCGCCAACTAATATCGTAAATTCACCCACGAAACCATTTAGAGCAGGTAAGCCCATAGAAGAAAGTGTAACGACCATAGAAATACCTGCATAGATAGGCATAATTTTCCATAATCCGCCAAAAGCATCCAATTCACGCGTATGTCGCCGTTCATAGATCATGCCCACCAGCAAAAAGAGCGCTCCAGTGCTGATGCCATGGTTCACCATCTGTAAAACAGCCCCGGATACACCTTCCACATTTAGTGCGAAAATTCCAAGGACGACAAAACCAAGGTGGGCAACAGAGGAATATGCAACCAGCTTTTTGACATCCTTTTGAGCAAAGGCAACAGCGCCACCATAGATAATACCGATGATTGCTAAAATCGCCATGACAGGAGCTGCCTGAACGCTTGCTTGAGGGAAGAGTGGTAAATTAAAACGCAAGAAACCGTAAGCACCCATTTTCAGCAAAACACCTGCCAGGATCATAGACCCGGCTGTTGGTGCTTCCACATGAGCATCCGGCAACCAGGTGTGTAACGGAAAAATCGGGACCTTGATGGCAAACGCGATTCCGAAAGCTAGGAAGAGCAACATTTCTGCTCCGGCATAGATTGCCCGGTTAGCTATCAATTGCGGTTGAGAGAACGTGCCTGCTTGTAAACCCAAATATAAAATCGCCAGTAGCATGAGGATAGAGCCTGCCATGGTGAAAAGGAAGAACTTCACAGCTGCATAAATTCGACGTTTTCCACCCCAAATTCCGATCAGGAAGTACATTGGGATCAGAGTGAATTCCCAGAAAATGTAGAATAAGACCAGATCCAGTGCCAGGAATACCCCAAGCATGCCCACTTCCAAAAGCAGGAAGAAGATCATAAACCCTTTAACCTGTTCTTCGACGGCTTTCCAGGTAGACAAAATGGAAATTGGAGTCAAAAATGTGGTTAATAGGACCATTAAAATACTTAATCCATCCACTCCCAAATAGAACTCAATCGGCACGCCTGCCAACCGGAACCATGGCAATTGGACAGCCATATTCGTGCTCTTGGTCGGGTCAAATTGAGATAATACCCACAACGAAAGGCCAAATGTGATCAGCGAGGTAATTAATGCAACCCACCGCATCACATTTTTTTGGTGTGGAGCCAGTAAGACGAGTGCCAGAACGCCTACCAGTGGGAAAAAGGTCATTAATACTAATTCCATAACCCGCCCTCACTTATTTCTAAAAGATAAGAAAAACAAATTTTCATGACTGACCCCTAAACACGAAACAACAAATAGGCTAAAATCGCAACAATACCAACAACTACAGATAGCGCATATGTACGAGCATAGCCATTCTGCAATTTTCGCAAACCATTCGCAAGAGAATTTGCCAGAGATCCCATCCCATTGACAATCCCATCGATGAACCCCTGATCCACCGGGTTGGCAAAGAAATCAGATATTCTGGTATAAGGCTTGAGAATCACTGCTTGATAAAGTTCATCTACCATGAACTTCTTATTCATAGCCCGGAATAGACCGCCCAGAGACTTGGCTAATGGATCAATGCTTTTCGAATCAGCCAGAGGAGTGCGTCCATAAACCATCCATGAAAGCAGGATAGCAACCAATGCGATTGCTAATGAACCGGCTGCGACGATCAAATTAAAAGCAGACTCATGCGGAATGTTGATGGTATGTTCCAACCAATGCTCAAGAGTTAGTACACCTGGGAAATTCAGTCCACCACCTAAAATGGATAAAATTGCAAGAATAATTAAGGGTACTGTAACAAGTGGTGCGCTTTCTTTGGCATGTTCAGCAGCTGAACTGCGTGTTTTTCCAAAGAAAACCATCCAAACCTGACGACCCATGTAAAAAGCAGTTAGAAATGCTGCAGAAATCAAGATCACGAAAACAAATTTATTCGTCTCATTTGCTGCTGCTAAAATCTCGTCTTTTGAGAAGAAGCCGGCTAAAGGCGCAATACCCGCCAGGGCTAACGTACCAGCCAAATAGACCCAGAATGTGATTGGCATTTTCTTTCGAAGACCACCCATATTACGCATGTCTTGTGGGTCCGTATGCTCGCCCCCTTCCCCATGACCATGATGATTCGTTTCAAGTCCTTTTTCCATTCCCAGGATTACGGATCCCGCTGAGAGGAATAATAAAGCTTTGAAGAAAGCGTGTGTCACTAAGTGGAACATAGCGGCAACTTCCGCTCCCATACCAACTGCAGCAACCATAAAGCCCAATTGGCTGATTGTGGAGTAGGCCAGTACTTTCTTAATATCAAACTGACCAACTGCAATCAACGCAGCAAAGATTGCGGTAATTGCCCCAATCCACATCACCACCTGCTGTGCTTGGGGAGCAGCAGAAAAAATGACTTGCGAACGCGTCATCAAATACACACCAGCAGTCACCATCGTAGCAGCATGGATCAAAGCAGAAACAGGGGTTGGGCCTGCCATTGCGTCCGGTAGCCAGACATATAAGGGAATCTGGGCAGATTTCCCGGTTACACCCAAAAGCATAAACAAGGCGATCGCCACCAGGACACCCGGCTGGCTGGAAGCAAAAAACGGAACCTGGTGAAATACTGTCTCAAAATCAAGAGAGCCGAAATTCCAAAAGATCAGGAAAATTGCAATCAAAAGTCCAAAATCACCGATCCGGTTTGCAACAAAGGCTTTCTTGGCAGCCCTTGCGTTTCCGAGTCCATCTTCCCCTTTTTCAAACCAGAAGCCAATTAGCAGGTAAGAACAAAGGCCAACGCCTTCCCAACCAACAAATAGCATCAGGAAATTATCGGCTGACACTAAAATCATCATGGCAGCGATAAACAGGTTCAAAAAGATAAAGAACCTTCGAAACCTGGCAGGGTCACCCTGATGGTGAACATCTTCATGCATGTATCCGACCGCATAAACATGGATCAGGGTTCCAACACCACTTACAACTAGCATCATCACTACTGCAAGTGTGTCCACCCGAAAAGTCCAATTAAGATCCAGGCTACCAACCGAAATCCATTGCATGAAAGGAACAACTGCACCTTCGGTATGTTCTCTCAGTGCCAACATCAAAATCACAGAGATAACAAAAGATCCGCCTGCTGCTAAACTAGCAATTGCTCCAATTCCTTTTTCTCCTAATCGTTTTCCAAACAGCCAGTTTAGTAAAATACCAACGACCGGCAGGAATACAACCAGGGGAACCAGTAAAAATCTGGGATCCATACTTGTTGTTTCGTGTAAGAACATAAATCTCTCCTGCTAGCCTTTCAAGCTGTTCATTTGATCAATATCGATACTATGTTTGTTACGGAAAATTGCCACCATCAAAGCCAGACCAACTGCCACTTCAGCTGCTGCAACTGCCATGATAAAAAAGACAAAGATTTGCCCGCTCAGAACCTGATAATAATTCGCATATGTCACAAAAATAAGATTTGCGGCATTAAACATCAACTCCAATGACATGAACATAACCAGTGCATTTCGTCGAAGTACCACGCCCAGGATTCCTACAACAAACATAATGGCAGAAATTGCAAGAAAATAACTAATAGGCATATTTACTCCCTCTTATTTTTCACCGTGCGACAATTTGTATGCAGGGCTTCGCTCCGCTTTGGTTAGCATAATTGCACCAACCGCTGCCGATAACAAAATGAAAGCCACCACTTCAAATGGCAGTGCGTATTGAGTTAACATCGTCAAACCAATATTTTTTGGACTGGCAAAATCCTGTGTCAGGATTACCATCGGGCTGATGTCCTGATTACGAAAAACAGTAAACAAGACAATTTCGACAATAAAGACAAGTGCCAAAACAATCGCGAGTGGTCGGTGGGTCTTCAATGGTTCAGAGCCAGACAGTTTTTCTGCTCCCAGTAATGCGATCACAAACAGGAACAAGACCATAATTGCGCCAGCATAAACCGAAATCTGAGTGAAAGCGATAAAAGGTGCTCCAAGCGCAAGGTATAAAACCGCCACAGTAGCAAAATTCAATACCAGATAAAGGGCTGAGTGAATCGCATTACGATCGATGAGCATTGCTAATGCAGATGCCACAGCGATAATCGCTAAAAATGCATAAAAAAGAATTCCAATCAAAGACATATTTTGTCCCTCCCTAATCCGTTGGATCTTTCATGGCAGGCACGGATCGTGTAAACTCGCCAGGCTCAGTTTTCCGGGGTGTGGTTTCTACGCCTTCCGGAACCGATTCGATCAGCAATTCTTTAGTGTATATTGAAGAATAGCGGTCGGTAAAAGTGATTTCATATTGGTCGCCTAATACAATTGCTTCTGTAGGACAGGCATCCTCGCAAAAAC
Source organism: Chloroflexi bacterium HGW-Chloroflexi-8 (assembly GCA_002841995.1). GTDB lineage: Bacteria > Chloroflexota > Anaerolineae > Anaerolineales > Anaerolineaceae > UBA6170. The sequence continues at coordinate 2,281 of PHBS01000146.1, read as the reverse complement.
CACAAAAAATACAACGGAGCATATTGATTTCATAGGTCGAAGCATATCTTTCACCGGGTGAAAATCTTTTTTCATCGGTATTTTCTGATGCTTCAACAAAAATGGCATCGGACGGACAGGCTGCTGCGCACAACGCACAGCCAATACATTTTTCCAGTCCATTATCATACCGTTTGAGGGTATGACGCCCTTTAAACCGGGTTTTTACCGGTCTTTTTACTTCAGGATATTGAATTGTCACCGGTTTTTCTAATGCCAGTTTCAATGTTGTAAATAAACCTTTTAACATCGTCCCCGCCTCCTAATTAACTAGAACCACAACGATCGCGGTGATCATGACATTTAATAGAGCTAATGGGAAGAGAATCTTCCAGCCAAGTTGCATCAATCGATCGTAACGGAGCCTGGGCCAGGTCGCGCGTACCCAAATTAATACGCCTACCCAAATAAATATTTTTGCCAACAGATATATTGGACCTAACCAGGGGAATGTTCCCACAAAAGGACCATCAAAGCCACCCAGGAATAAGGTCGAACCAATCGCTGAAATTGCAATCATCTTTATGTATTCAGCCATAAAAAACACAGCAAACTTCATGCCTGAATATTCAGCATGGTAACCTGCTGTTAATTCCTGCTCTGCCTCAGGCATATCAAAAGGCGAACGGTTGATCTCAGCGATACTGGCAAAAAAGAATATGATAAAAGCCGCTGGTTGCAAAATTACATACCAAAGACTACTTTGCTGGGCACGAACAATATCAACAAGGCTTAATGATCCTGCGACAACCGCCGGACCAACAAACGAAAGTCCTAAAGCCAGTTCATAACTGATCATTTGTGCTGTGGCGCGCAAACCGCCTAGGAGTGCATATTTATTGTTAGATGACCAACCAGCCAGAGTAATACCATAAACTGAAATGGAGGTGACCGCCATCATATAAACCAAACCAACATTCACATCTGAAATGAGTAACTCAATTTCCCGTCCGAACAATCGAATGGGTTCACCCCATGGCATAACAGCTAAAATGATCAATGCAGGAATGACCGTGATAATCGGCGAGATAAAAAAGATGAATTTATCAGCACTCGCTGGTGTAAACTCTTCTTTAAAAATTAATTTGACCGCATCAGAAACCGGCTGCAACAAACCGAACTTACCTACCCGATTTGGACCAATTCTCGCCTGAATACGGGCCAGCCAGCGGCGTTCATAAAGGGTCACATATGCAAAACCAATTGTTAAAAACAGGATCAGTATTAAGGATTTGATGATCCATTCCCAAACTAAAGCTGCATCCATGAATCAGTCTCTCCTTTATCCCTCTGGGGTTAAAACCAGACGTTGAACTTGAATAAAACCAGGTGCATGAATTGGGAAACCATTGCTTCTAGATACCAATGCCACCTCTAAAGGCAATGTTTCATCCAAAACCAAACCGCTCTCCAATTCCCAGCCTTGACCTGATACAAGAATTCGATCTTCTGCATGTAATCCGAATGATTCAGCTAATTGGGGATGCATAATGAGAGCTTGTTTTGCAAGTCGCTGAGATAACAATTGGTTGTCCTGCATCATCTGCCCGCGATCATACAGGGCTGTGACTGGAACCACAAACATTCCACTTCCGGATTCTGTTGTTGGGTCCGATACAATTAGAGCACCCAAAGATAATTCTTCGCCTCGTTCTACAGCGCTCGGATATTGAATCCCTAAACCATCCTCATTTTGGTAACTGGTACCGGCAAAATTTAAATCATTATTAACAATCGAACAAATCAATGAAATTGAACAATTATTATTGATAAGGGCGACATTTTACCATGACATGGATGTAAAAACTGAACGGAATAGTAGAGATTCAAAAGATAATTTTCTTCTTTCATTATCGATTGAGTCAAATTCTGATTATTTAGTTACAGGCGATGAAGATTTATTGGTTCTGGGGCAAATAGATAAAACTAGAATTTTGAAATGGAAAGATTTTATCAATATTTATAACTAAATGATGTTTTTTAGCCCCCAAAATTTCCAAGGAAAAATTGATGTCCAAAAAAACGGTGAAGCTCACCCTGGGGGAACCCAAAAAAATTCCCGTTCATTTTGAAGCAAAATATCCCGCTCTTTTCGGGCATGTCGGCAATAATTCAGATATTCCTATTCTTCTCTTTGTGTGTGAAGTCTTGGGTATCATAGATCAGGATAAGGCTCCGGTATTTAATGCACAGATATACACCGATTTGGATATGTTTGGCGGCCGGACCCAGCGCTGGTCCA
>PHBS01000252.1 GCA_002841995.1 Chloroflexi bacterium HGW-Chloroflexi-8 | reverse complement strand
AACGTTAATTGGGGAGACCACATGTCATCGGTAAAAGATTCTGTAGATTCGTTGCGCATAGAATATAATTTGTGGCAAGGGCTGTTGTTGAACTGCAAAGAAAAACCTGAAAACTGCTCACAAGATGACCATTGGACTCTAAAAGATGTTTTAGCCCATCTGACCAGTTGGCAGGAGTTAACACTTGCCAGATTGATCGCCGCCCGTTTGGATGAGGAACCTGAATACCCTGAGTGGTTTCCGGGTGAAGACCCTGAGACGGATGAAGCTACAGATCAAGTCAATGCGAAAATTTACCAAACCTTCAAAAACCTGTCGCTTGGTGAAATCAAAACTCAATGGGAGCAGCGTTTTTCAGAGATACTTCTGGTTTGTTCATTGATATCCGAGCAGGAGTTTTCAGAACCTGATCGCTATAAATGGCTAAACGGTTATCCTCTCATTGCCGTACTTGATGGAACGCTGGAACACCATCGTGAACATCGAGATTTAATTACCGGCAAAAAGAATCTTTCTCACTAGATCATGGTTAATATTCATGTTCTCTCTTTGCCGATACGGAAGGAAAAACGTATCAGCAAGATTAGGATGTCTGACACTTCACAAGAATGCCAATTCGGACGATAATGGTAATGATTTGAAATGCCTGTTAAAGCTTTCAATTCAATCACCCGGAGACGGGATTTTCTTTCAGGAGGTATGAATGCCCCTTAAGGGTCGGATCGTAGTCACCGAGAAGTATTGCAAGGGTTGCGAACTGTGTGTGTCATCTTGTCCGCAAGAAGTGCTGGCTCTCGCAAATGACCGTATCACTGCCAAAGGGTATCACCCTGCTACAATGGTCGCGGATAGCTGTACTGGATGTGGCATTTGCTCTGTCATTTGCCCTGAAGCTGCGATCACCGTTTATCGTGAAAAAACCGGTGTAAACCGGATCCCCGCCTAGGAGGCGCTGCATGTCTCTAGAATTAATGAAAGGCAACGAAGCCGTTGCTGAAGCTGCAGTGCGCGCGGGAGTGGTTTCATATTTTGGTTACCCCATCACTCCACAAACTGAATTACTTGAATATATGTCTCACCGGATGCCTGAACTGGGAAGAGCTTTTGTGCAGGCTGAAAGCGAATTAGGCGCCATCAATATGGTTTATGGTGCAGCATGCACCGGCTACCGTACGATGACGTCTTCATCCAGCCCTGGTGTCAGCCTTATGCTTGAAGGCGTTTCATACATCGCCGGCACTGAATTGCCTATGGTGATTGTA
>PHBS01000251.1 GCA_002841995.1 Chloroflexi bacterium HGW-Chloroflexi-8 | reverse complement strand
TGTCTTAGCAGGCAGTGGAATGTTGAACTGGTGTCCCAGGTCCAGAATAGTTTCCAGGCGGATATTGCCTTCCAGGTGCCGGTGCAAATCGATCAGAGGTAAATCGGGAAAAATCATAGGGGGTCCTTCCAAACAACTTTTTTATGATTATATATGAAAGTGTGCTTTGAAAAAGCCCGTGTTTGGCTTCATCTCGAAAATCCAGGTTTCGTACTTATATATTCCCTGACAGCGAGCACAAGAAACCTGGATTTGTGTCTGCGGATCATTTTCATTTATCAAGGCAGGATTCAATATATTTGATTATTTATAAATCGAATCCCTCTCCTATTCAATCTGCATATATATAATCTGAGATTTATTCCGTCAAAGCAAGGCTTTTGGCGGTATACCACCCGGTTTCACAAGATTTGGAATTCTTAACATTCGAGGAACCATCCAATTCCATCCGGAAACGGAAAGATAAAACCAAGTCTCTTAACGTCCTTTTGAGACTCATCTAAGCATGAAACCTGGTTTTTTACGAATATAGGATTTCTCTCGTGCTTTCGGCAAAATGCAAATCCTGGTTTTTGTATACCTTTAATAGAAGACCAAGAATTTTTGAAATTTCTAATAAATTATTAATAAATAAGACCGTTTTACTCATATTTTATTAATCTTTGTCCGATAAACTATAACTAATCTGATTTGACGATTGGGTGAATCAACTCAGACAAAATCTTTCAACCTATATAATAACTCTCCTCTCTCTCTAGAATCTGCGAAGGTCCACGCTGAAAGGCCTCCGCAGATTTCATTTAAAGACCAAGAGTCGAAAACTTGGACGATCCCTTGTGCTTATCATCTCCTTTCCTGCTTGGTGGTGCTCTCAATCACTCTCCCCTCTCAATTTTCAGTCTGGTATAATTACGCCTATGAACTTTACCGTACACACCGAATTTCCAGCGCAACTCAAGGCTGCCTGGAATGATTTATTGAACGAAAGTATTTGCAATGTACCTTTTTTACGTTATGAGTATCTGGAACAGTGGTGGCAAACCCGCGGGGGTGGAGAATGGCCATCGGATGCTCAATTGACTTTAATTATTGCCCAACAAGATGGCAACCTGGTCGGAATCGCCCCTCTCTTTCACACCTTACACGAAGGACAATCATCGTTATTGTTCCTCGGATCAATCGAAATTTCGGATTTTTTGAGTGTCATTGTTCGCCCACAGGATTTGGCAGCTTTTTCCAAAGAGCTACTCGAATTACTGGCGACCAGTGAAC
>PHBS01000250.1 GCA_002841995.1 Chloroflexi bacterium HGW-Chloroflexi-8 | reverse complement strand
TTTGAAGTGAACCCTTTAAACAAGACAGAAAAAGAAAGACCCTAGTGAGTTAGATGGACAGGCACCTGAGTTGATAAGGTGTCTGTCTTGTTTTTAATTGTATCCTTTCATAATTATAAAAGTGAATGTAATTATCGATTATTTGCTTAGCCTGCTCGAATGAAGGGTTTGGAAATTGTCGCATAGCTTCTTCTTTAAGATGACCAAAAAAGTTTTCCATGGGGGCATTATCCCAACAATTAGCGCGCCTAGACATTGATGGTGTAATGTTGTATTCTTTTGTTAGGACGAAATAGGCGTGAGAGCTGTATTGAGTCCCTTGGTCACTGTGGAGGACAAGTCCATCAGTGACCACTTCTTTTTGTTTTGCCAACTTTAATGTTTTTGTAACTAAAGTAAGCGAATTTTGTTTCCCTAAATGGTGGGCAACAATAAATCCATCATGCAGATCTTTGATCGTTGAAAGAAACGCCCATCCTTGTCGGGTGTGAATAAAAGTAACATCTGTGACCCATTTCATATTAGGACGAGGGGCAGTGAATTCCCGGTTCAAGATATTGGTATAGTGGTGAAAAATTATTGAATCTTTAGCTCTTTTCAAAAATTTACGTCTTCTAGCTACTGAATGTATCCCAAGCTTATTCATAAGCCTTAGAACAGCTTTGTGATTGATTGTGATACCTAGTTTTTGCTGTATCCAAAACTGAACTCTGCGGTACCCATACGTTTGATGTGAGGCTTCATAAGCTCGTTGGATCAATTCCTGCCGATCCATATCTTTATCTGGCTTTGAAGTTCGTTTTACCCAGGCATAATATGCTGCTCGCGAAACTTGAAGATACTCACACATTTGGGTCACTTTAAATTGGTCCCTGTAGTGATAGGTTGTCCGATATTGCGCTTCGCGGGCATATCCTTTCGCAACTCGGACCGTAGTTTTTTTAATAATGCGTTCTCCATCCGTAATCGTTCAATCTCTGCTTCTTTAGTCTCCGCATTTTTATTTGGTCGACCAATATGTTTTGTAAACAAATTATCGCCTTCTTTCCTGTATTGCTTCACCCACATCTTCACTCGATGCTGATCTCTCAATCCAAGCAAATTTGTTATTTCTGCTCTAGTTTTTCCTTCTTCATAAAACAATCGTACTGCTTCTTGCTTTATTTCTGCTGGATAATGCTTCATTCCTATTTTCCCTGACATAATTAAAAGTACCTCCTGTTTGATTATTTTCTCACAGGGGGTACTTTCTTTTTTGTCTACTTTTCGGGGTTCAGTTCAAT
>PHBS01000145.1 GCA_002841995.1 Chloroflexi bacterium HGW-Chloroflexi-8 | reverse complement strand
ATGCCCGGTTTGTGGATCAATACGGGTAGCCAGAATCCTATATGGCAGACCAGCTTTTTCCCCGGATTTACAGATTGCAATCGATTCCGGGAAAATCATTCTTGGGGGTTGTTGCAAAGCGGGCGATGACCCAAAATGGCAGTGTATGGATTGTGATGTTAAGGTTTTTTTGAAACAGGCCACAATAAATTCGAAGGATTGAGAAAATAATCTTTCACAATCTGCTCATCTTCTTTTGAATATCCCTACCCGAATCGTTATAATCTTGCTTAACCCTTCATGGTCTTTCCAACCTGCATCACGACCCTTTTACTCTATTCGAGGTCGTATGAATTCTTCAATCCCTTCCGCCTCCGATCAAACCCCGTGGACTACTGCCCTTCTAAGCCTTATACCTTTTTTCGTCGCCGGACCGCTTCGAATCATGCTCTATTTCCAACCCGGGTGGATGCCCCAATTTCATTCGCCGCTTGATTTCCTGCTGTTGTTGATCACTTCCATAATGATTTTGATCGGTTTGGGGTTGGGGGCTGCAAGAAAATTCCCTCGTTGGGTTTACCCATATCCTGTTCATCTGGCGTTCGCGCTCAGTGACCTTTTGCTATATACAAATACGCTCTTTGGTTGGAATTTTGCTTTGACCAACAATTTTCTGGTGTTCCTGGCATTGATTTTTCTCATTTTGTGGCTTCCAGGGCTACGCTCCTTCTATAAAAACATCTAATTGGATTGGACTTTATTGTCATATGCCTTTTATGGATTTGTGCTCTTTCTCCTTTTCACCATTGATCAGGAGGAAACTCCGATACTCACTTTTCTTGTATTGTTGCCTTCTTTGATCGGTCTCCTGACTGCTTTCGCTCATTTGCGCATCCAGTCTGCTACCAAACGGATGCTCGTGCTGGTGGTTGGGTCTCTGATCGGATGGTTTTTCTTACTTCTTGCTATTTTTTTCGGCATGTCCTCCCACTGGAGCGAAATTGGCATGCTGCTGGGTTTGTTCCTGATTTATGGCGCTGTCGTGACAGTCTTCTTGATAGCCCCAATTTTTCTGGTTCGAATCTTAAAAGAATTGGCCACAATACGAAAAAAATAATTCATAGCCCATCCATTCCCATCAAAGCCATAGAAGATTCAAATATTGGCGTATCTGGTTTTGTGATTCAGTACCGCTTGAGGAACCATCTTCTACTAAACAAGCAAACGACAGGAATTATCCCCTATTTCCACATCTGCTTAATAATCCGAATCAACTCCCCTCAAGAAATCACTTAAAAAAGGTTTCATCGCCATGGCACTTTCAAAGCGGGATCAAAGTTGGAAGTCCTTTTTAAAAATGGCAGTTGCCCTGAATCTATGTGAATTAAAAAGCACACGTTTTCGCATTACGCCTGATGCATCTGTTCCTAACCAATCCTTTTCCAATTTTTCCTTTTGCATTGTCAAAATCCTGAGGAATGGGGCGGTTATTCAATTAATTTTTAGAAAACGCATTTTAACTCTTTCAGTAGACGATCAACCGGGTGAATCCGAATCTCTACAGTAAGAGAGGATTGTCAAAAACCTCTTGACTTTTAGCAATTCTTTGATACAATAATACAAAGAAACAATGACACAATAAATCAATGAAACAATAGGAAGGAGTACTATTGAACGCTTTAGACGGGCGGATACGCCTGGATTTCCGTGCGGATGATCCAATCTTTTTGCAAATTGCCCATCAAATCCAAGCACTGGTCAGTGAAGGGATACTTAAACCGGGTGACCAGCTCCCGACCGTGCGCGAACTGGCGATTGACCTGCGGATCAACTTTAGCACTGTAGCCCGTGCGTATCGGATTTTGGATGAACAACGCCTGATTTCCACGCAACGTGGAAGAGGCACTTACATCTGGGATCAGGCAGCGGAAGGCAGGGTACAGGAAGAAGCACAAGCCCGCATATCTACCGAAAAATTGACTGTTCTGGTCCAAAGATGGATCCGTGAAGCAGTCGAATCCGGTGCTACATTGGAGCAGATTGAACAGGTTTTTCATCAGCAGTTTAAAAAATAATAAACAAAACCAATTGACCCATTTGGGTTTCACTTTAGGAGGTTGAAAGAAAAATGGTAAAACAAATGAATCAAAACCAATCACAAAATCAAAGCCAAAACCAGTCTCAGGACATGTCACAAACATCACAGTTTAAAGCTCCGACAGTCAAGGCTCCGGATTATATACGCATCAGCGGTATCGCGGGTGGATTATTCACGATTTTTATGCTCATCGGTGTGATGGGTGCAATCATCATGGACGGCAAAGTGAGTGATACTATCATTGGCCTGTTCGTGACTTTCTGGATGCTGATTGCAACATACGTCCTGTTTGCCCTCAAGATTGCGAAACAGTGGGAAAAGGCTGTTGTGTTAAAGTTGGGGCGTTTCAATGGACTCAAAGGCCCAGGTCTGTTTTGGATCATTCCGGTCATCGATACGACCCCGGTCTGGATCGACCATCGCGTGATGGTCACACCCTTTAATGCTGAAAAAACACTTACCAAAGATACCGTACCGGTGGATGTGGATGCTGTGCTTTTCTGGTTGGTTTGGGATGCAGAAAAAGCAGCCCTGGAAGTGGAGAATTATCGTAACGCCATTGCCTGGGCAGCACAGACCGCCCTGCGAGAGATCATTGGACAGATGACCCTGGCGGAAATCCTGGTTGGTCGGGCAGTGATGGATGAGCAGTTGCAGAAGATCATTGACGAACGAACCACTCCCTGGGGTGTTTCAGTGCAGAGCGTTGAGATACGTGATGTGATCATTCCACAAGGGCTGGAAGATGCCATGTCTCAGCAGGCACAGGCTGAGCGTGAACGCCAGTCGCGTGTGATCCTGGGTGAGGCCGAAATGCAGGTGGCGGATAGCTTTGCGGAAGCCTCCAAGGCCTATGTCAATAACCCGACTGCCTTGCATCTTCGAGCGATGAACATGCTCTTTGAAGGGCTGAAGGATAAAGGTGCACTGGTGATCGTGCCCTCCAGCGCAGTTGACACCATGAACCTGGGCGGGTTGAGCGGGATGGTCTCACTGGCACAACAAAACCAGATCAGCCGACCGCGTCAAGAATAACCGTTTAAAGGGGATTAATCCCTATAAATATAAAGAGGGCTGATTGAACTATATGTCAATCAGCCCTCTTATTTTTAATTCATCGTCAAATGCTTTTTGCTTTATGGGAGTTCAATATTTTTGTGGTTACAGTCCACCCTAAACTTTCGGGAATAACCAATTTATCGGCTATAGCGGGGTAATGTAAAACTAAATTTTGTGCCGAATCCTTGATTATTTTCATCCTGAAAAATAGGACTTTCTGCCTGAATTTTCCCACCATGGGCTTCCACTAATTGCTTTACAATTGCCAACCCTAAACCTGAACCACCACTTGATCGCGTTCTGGATTTGTCTGCCCGGTAAAATCGGTCAAATACGTAGGGCAAATTTTCAGCATCTATACCGGGACCAGAATCTTCGACTGAAATCTGGAACAAATCGTTCGCGGCTAGATAGGATGCCTGGACTCTAATGGTGCCGTCCTCCGGTGTGTAACGCAAGGCATTGCCGATTAGGTTGGTCAGCACTTGTGTAAATCGATCGGGATCAAGTTGACCTTCAGGAAAGTTTGGCTGAAGTTCCGTTTCCAGATTGATATGTTTTTGAATCGATTGAGATTTCATTCGTTCTGCGATATTTTGAATTAATGTGCTCAGGTCTGTTTTCTGAAGTTCCAACTTGAGCTGGCCAGCTTCTGCTAGTGAAAGCAACCGTAAATCGCCAACCAGACGGTTCAACAAGGTTGTCTCTGAATGCAAGGCCGCTATTTGCTCTTCATCCATCGGAAGAATCCCATCCTGAATACCTTCCAGTGTTCCCTGTATGGCGGTCAGTGGTGTCCGCAGCTCATGGGCAACGTCCGCCACGAGGTGCTGACGTTGTTTTTCCGCATTCGAAAGACTTTCAGCCATCGAATTAAAGGTGGATCCTAATTCGCCAATCTCATCCTTTGAACGGATATTCACCCGCTTACTCAAATCCCCGTTGGCAATTGAAATCGCTGCTTTACTTAACTGGCGAAGCGGCGCTGTTATTTGGATAAATAAAATTGCTCCTAAAATTAACGCAAGAATACTAACGACAACCACGGATTCGACAATCGCCCGATTCACAGAGGCTAAAAATTCATCCGAGAGCGTACTTGACCCGTTCAGGCTGTTTATTGTTATGATCAAAGTGCCTACCATACTGTCTTTGACGATGATCGGCACCCCATTCTGCAATTCGGAAGCAGTGAGCTGATTTCCGATCAATTCGTTGAGTGTGTCACTGATCACAATCCCTTTTCCATCCGCCAGAATCAGGCGTTGATCGGAAGACGTCATTGCGTTGCCACTTGCCTGTCGCCCGGCTCCACGGCCTTGCCCTTGTCCCATCATGTTTCCAACACCGCCGGGAGCAACTTGTTCGCTGATGTCAGACTGCAGAATAACATCCACCCCTTGCCAGTTGCCATTTTGGATATAGTAATCTGCCAGAACCGGTGCCATCCGCTGTGCCCAGACCTGACTATTTCGTGTGGTATACAGATCGAAAGCATTGCGAGTTGCTTGCGAAGTTAAAATTGAAATTATCAGAGACCCAATCGCAATCACCAGAAGGAAAGCGCCTAACAATTTGAAAATTAAGCTGTTACGCATTTTGATCCGTATCTAATTTATATCCCAGGCCAAAAACAGTTTGGATATAAATGGGTTTCTTTGGATTAAGCTCTAACTTGTTGCGAATATTCTTAATGTGAGCATCAATCGTTCGCTCGTAACCTTCAAATGCATCACCCTGTGCCAGCTCCATAATCTGCAGACGGGTAAAAACCCGTTTGGGCTGTCTGGCCAATGTAAGCAGTATTTCGAACTCGGTGGGAGTCAATTCAATCGACCTGTTTGCTAAATTGACCGTATGTTTTTCCAAATCAATGATCAAATCTCCAACCTGGATAATTTCCGTTTTCAGCGGTTCGGCTGCAGTTCGCCTGAAGATCGTTTTTACACGCGCAACGACCTCACGGGGACTATATGGTTTGACGACATAATCATCCGCACCCAGTTCTAATCCAATTAACCGATCGGTTTCCTCCACCCGGGCAGTTAGCATCAGGATAGGTATATTGGAATCCCGTCGAACAGTTTTGCAAACATCCAAACCATCCATACCTGGTAAATTCAAATCTAAAATCAAAAAGTCTGGCTTCTCACGCTGAAAAGTAGAAAGGGCAGCATTTCCATCCGATGCTGTCACAACCTGGTAACCGGCTTTCTCAAGATAGGCTTTCAGGACTTTGACTATTTGTGGCTCATCATCAACAACAAGGATTTTCTTAGACATTTCACTCACTCTTCCATTCTATCGATATTTTGAAAATAAATCATAATCAATTATTAAGAAATTGCTGAATCTTGAACCATTTAATTCCATTAATATATAAAAACTAGATGCACTCACGTCCCGATCTTTGAATTAGATGAAATTTAAAAACATAAGTGACAATCTCTTGGTTAATTAGTCCTGAAATTGTAACTTACAGGATTTTCAAGCATCTACTATATCGAATTATCTATTCAGACTTTGAGAGGAACAATTATGAAGAATAAAAAAAGCAAATCTACTTCCAAAAAATCATTCCCTATGTTGGCAGGACTTGCACTGGTGGTTGTCATTTTAGCCGTTACGGCAGTGTTGGTTTTTCAAAAACCACAATCCTCTCAACCATCAACGGTTTCTCTACCGGCAGAAATTAGCGTAGATCAGGCAGCCAAGATGCGCGATGAGGGTGCATTTATCCTGGATGTGCGCGAACCACAAGAGTGGGCTCAATTTCATATTCCCGGGTCAACGCTTATTCCGCTAGGGGAACTGTCCAATCGCCTGAACGAAATACCAGAAGACAAAGATATTGTCGTGGTGTGCCGTTCCGGGAACCGCAGCGCTCAGGGTCGCGATATTCTCCTGGATGCTGGTTTCAACAACGTTACGAGCATGGCTAAGGGTGTGACCCAGTGGCAAGTGCAAGGTCTTCCAATCGCATCCGGTGAGTAATACCAATCAAAAAGGATTTAAAGGTTCTGAAAAACAGAATAAAACAGCGATGCCCTTTTATGAGCATCGCTGTTTTATTATTTTCTATTGAAATTATGGGGTGGTCTGATAGTAGGGGCAATCCGGATTGGCAAATTGCCTTTGGCCAGCTCCACGCATCCCACGTCCGTTGGTTCCATTGCCGGCACCACGTTGTTTCATCCAGTCAGCCTGCGCCTGAGTCAAAGTACCATTTTGGACAGCCTGATCCAATGCCTGGCTACGAGCGTCTGTCATAAGGGTCTGGAACTCTTCAACTGTCAGCCCTTTGGAAGCAGCAATTTGTGAAAGGGTTTCGCCATTCGCCAGGCGTTCATTGAGTTCATCAACGGTTAGTCCAAGCTTTTCAGCATATACTGCAACCAATTCGTCATGTAACAAACCATCCTGGGTACCTGAAGTTGAATTCATCATTCCACCACCCATACCACGATTTCCACCATTTCCATATCCATATCCGGTTCCCGGACCAGAAGATTGGGGGGTAGAGGATTGGGCGTACACTAAGCTGGTAGTCCCCAATGCAATTGTGACCACCATTACGATCACGATACTAAGTACAATTTTTTTCATTTGAAATCTCCTTGATAAAGTTTTTTTGTAAGGTTTGCCTTACTTCATAATCGTAATGATACCTGTTGGATTTGAAGAACTTGTGAAGAAGGAATGAATGCTTCATGAATGTTTTTTCGCAAAAAAAACTCGTTGGCAAGATTTCTGATGCCAACGAGTTCAAAAGCTTTAATCCGAGTGGATTAATGTTTGCCGCCTGGATCCCCCGAGCCAGGTGTTGCTTGAGATCCTGTTCCCGTTGTAGTTGGTTGTGGACCAGCTTGTGTCGGTTGTCCTATTTGTTGTTGGGTAGGTTGAGGCATAATGTCGTCACCAGTTCCAGGTGTGCAGGTTTGTGAAGGATCAGATCCTGGTCCGGGTCCATATCCACTATAGGGTGTAGGAGTACCTGTTGTCCAGGGATTGGATTCCCCATTCCCGGACGGAGTGCAGTTTTCACAATCACCGGGTCCATAACCACTATAGGGTGTAGGAGTACCTGTTGTCCAGGGATTGGATTCTCCATTCCCAGACGGAGTGCAGTTTGTGCAATCGCCGGGTCCGTATCCGCTATAGGGAGTAGGTGTACCCGTTGTCCAGGGATTTCCAGCGCCTCCCTCGGGAATTGACCGCGTTGCCTGCTCAGCATTGGATTCGGGGTTTTGAGGATCCTGCTCGTGGACCTTTTCTTGCTGCCGTATTTGTTCCCGTAATTGGTTAAGGTTCGATAGTCCTCCCTCAATCCAATTTAACCTTTCCTGGATCATTAAGCGGGTCCGAGTCAGGGATGCATCTGCATTTACTGTCCCATCGGTTTTAACTTGCAATAGTGCCTGGTTTTGAATTTGCAAACGCTCTTGTATTTGTTGAAGCGCATTGAGAGCACGATCATCGGACAGGCTCATCGCAAACCGTATCGTTTGTTCGACCTGATTGATATAGCGGTTCTGAATTTCTTCTGTGGGAATACCACCGGATTGGAAAAGGTTTTGAATTTCTTCAAATCGCCGGTCAGCAAATTCCAATGAAAGTTGGTATTTGTTTTGGGGATTATTTGTTAAATTTGACCGAAATTGTTCGCTCCACAATTTGATGCCATAAAGTGGTTGATCGGGTTGTGTATTTTGGGCAGCTACCAGTGTGGTGCCACCCCCTCCTAAAACAAGGGTGAATACTAACATTATGGTCATAAGTGTATTAAACATTGGGGTATGCTCCTTTTTGCGAAACATAAAAATGGATTGGATTGAATTTATCCACCCGTTATGACGCATTTTATTCAAAGGAGATACGGTTTTTGCAAATTGTTCCGCTTCCTGTAGAAAAGCTGAACGTCCTCTTTTAACTTTTTCAGGATCGCGTTCATATTCTAATTGAAGAACTGAGAGTTTCTTTCGTAAACCGGGATCAATTTCATTATTTGATTCCATCAATATCATCCTTCTTCCCTTTTACCAAACAAATCCGGAGGGTTTCCAACGCTCTATGCTGCAAAGCTTTGATCGCTCCAACAGGCTTTTCTAATGCCGCAGCAACTTCCTCGTTTCCCCAACCTTCAATAAATCGCAGAATTACTACCTGGCGTTGGTCAGCAGTCAAAGACCTTAAGGCTAGCAGAACCTCTTTTTGTTCCATTATTGTCTCTGTTTGTAATTCGGGAAGCGTATTTTTGTCTGCATGCATTGAATCATCCAGGGTGATTGGAGTTGGAGGTTGCCTGCGGTAACGATCGGTAATCCAATTGTGGGCGATCCGATAAAGATACGCCTGAAGGTGGTCTTTGGGTCCCAGACCAGAGCGAATCACCTTTAAAAATCTCGAAAATGTTTCGGCAACACAATCCTCTGCAAGACATTCATCTCCCAACAGTCGCATGGCATACCGATAAATCCCCGGACTATAACGATCATAGATCATTCCAAGGATATTGAGATCGTAGGCTCTTGCGCCAATCAACAGATCTTGTTCGGTAAACGAATTCATTTGCTACTAATTATGACGATTTTTGGGCAATATAGTTACGGTATGGATTAAGAAAAGGATCATATTCACAAAATCAGCAACTTTTTGCTCATTTTACCTGGTCTACTTCCACTTGCAGAAGGTTTTTTACTTCCGAAAAAGCCAATCCCTTGCCGGTTATGTAATCCTTAATGACAATGCTAGGTGCAGGCATGTCTTCTTTGATTACGCTCTGAATGGTTTCTATCGTAACTCCCCAATCCAGAATGTCCTGGAATGTTGTACTTCCAGTAACGGTTTTCTCGGGTGCTACGTGCTCGGTACTCTCTGGTATAACGATATTGTTCGATTCAGGTGTAGGAGAAACGATGTCTATTGGAGGTGTCACCATCGGAGAAGTCGGCACGCTTGTAATTGGTAGGGACCGGCTCACCAGCCAGGTCTTTAAGACTTCCGATGAGAACAGATCGTTTTCCAGATCTTTAATCGCAGTTGATGAAAGTGTATCCAGAGGTAGTCCAAATTGATTAAGCAATTCGGGTAAAGGTACGTTGTAAGTGGTTGAAATTTGTTCAAGTGTCATCCAGCCTTTGATGGTTTCGACATCTGCTGCGGATGGCTGGATTGCCTTACCGCTGGCATCAACTTTTCCAGAGATTGACCAAATCCCCGCTGACTGAAATCCAAGAATAATTCCAAAAAAGACGATTAGAACAAGTAAACCGTAAACGATCGGGTGGATTCGCATGAACTTTCTCCTTATTTTCCGATGAGGGGAAATCCAACTTTAATTTCCAATGCACCGTTTCGCGGACAGGATCCGACACACTCAAGACAGGTGATACAGTCAACACTTTTTATGGTCGTCGCTGTGTGAATTTCGATCCCCATAGGACAGGATTTGGTGCAAATTTTGCAGATTGTGCAGGCACTTTCTTCACGCTTCAGGTAAACCGGACTGAACTTGCCGACCAGACCGCTTATTGCACCCAGAGGGCAGGCGTAGCGGCACCAAGGGCGCTCGATGAAGAAGGAGGCGATCAGTGTGGTTACCAGAATAATAAATCCGGGTGTAAAACTAAACTCAGCGATATTGATGAGAGCCGACCAGGGGTCGTAATCCCGAAAGACCATGTAGCCGAAATAAGCTGATCCCCCCACTGCCCAAACTAATACCAGGTATTTCACATATCGCAGGTAACGATCCAGCACTGCCAGGCGTGCCAAACTATTCTTAAAAGATGCGAAACCGCGGCGCAACCCCGGGATGCGTTTTTGTAAGAATTTGCTAAAATTACTGATCAGGTCCTGCAAAAAACCCAGCGGACAAATCCAACCACAAAAAGCAGAGCGAAATAGAAAGGCAACTGCCAATGTGGCGATCAGGATTACCACATTAGAAAGATGGGTGTGGGAAACGAAAGTTCCGCCCGCAGTTATGTATTTGAATAACGTTTCTAGTCCGCCAAAGGGGCAGTAAGCTTCCGCTGAAGCTGTAATCACAGACCCATCTTCGCCAATCACGATGTGCCGGACAACTAAAAATATGATAAAAAGTGCGAAGCCTAATTGTGAAAGCCGGCGAAAGGTCTGATGCGTAAGGATCGCTTTCAACCCACGCTTGCTTGGTTTGATACTGCCGGGTGTGGCGGGTATAGGTTTTAACTGGGTTGCCATACAATACTCTCCAATAAGTATCAGGATGTCATCATCATATCGAAGAGATGTGGAAAACCCATGAAGATAATTTGAAGAAGTTGTGAAGATTGTTTTGCTTTAACGATATCTTTTTACACATCAGTGATTTGAAGTGAATTTGGTCTTGTGGAAACTGC
>PHBS01000144.1 GCA_002841995.1 Chloroflexi bacterium HGW-Chloroflexi-8 | reverse complement strand
AAAGACTTCAGAATTGGAGTGTTTTTTGATTCACATTTTATGCCCCATGGGGTACCTGCTCCATTGAGGAGTCCTTGGGAAGGTCGTGGGTTCGAGTCCCTCTACGAAGTAGCTACAAGAAACACTTCTCCTCAGGAGTGTTTTATTGTTTCACATCCGATGTGTAATGGGTAACTGCTCCATTGTGGATTCCTGGGAAAGGCGCACCTTATCCACAAGATTTCGAATGGAAACATTTCCTTCAATAATTCGTCTTATTCATAGATTTTCCTCAAATTATTTTTTACTTGATTCGGGTTTCTAAAGATATTCGATATAATAGCACTATGAAAAAACAAACCTTCTTGCGCATCCTGTTTGGAGCGATCCTGCTGGCAGTTACCTGTCTGGCACTGTACTTCTTTCCCCCCATCAACGAACGCATCTCCTGGCGTCTTGCCAACCTGCGTACCCAAATCTTTTACTGGCTCAATCCCCCGGACCAGATCGTTCTCTCTCCGGACCAGCAGATCGATCAAATCGTGCAGGCGACCATGAATGCCTATGGAACCCAGTCCTCCCCCACAGCCACTCTACAACCAACCCTTGAGACCACACCTACACCCACCATAACCCCAACGGTCGGTCCAACCGGCACACAAATTCCTGTTAAGGTATATCTGACTGGTGTTCCACATGAATATCAAAGCTTTAACAACTGCGGACCCGCCAACCTCTCCCAGCTATTACGCTTTTGGGGATGGCAGGGCGACCAACGGAATACACGCGATGCTCTGCGTCCAAATGAAAACGATTCAAATGTCATGCCGGAAGAAATGGCTGCTTTTGTTGAATCCACAACCGATCTCAAAGCCATTATTCGTTATGGGGGATCACTGGCAACCATCAAAGCCCTGATAGCGGCCGGCTTCCCGATTATTTTAGAAACTGGTCATGATCCCGAAAAAGACTGGTGGATGGGACATTATGTCACCATCAATGCTTATGACGATTCTCAATCCATTTTCTTTGCTCAGGATTCCTTAATCATGCCAGATTTTCCAATCCCTTATGCAGAAATCGAATCCAAATGGTGGCGGGATTTCAACCGTGTTTTCCTTGTAATTTACCCTGCCGACCGGGAGCAGGAAATTGTGTCCATCCTGACTGATGATTTCGACCTGGACACTAATTTACAGAATACGTTGGAACTGAACAAAAACGAACTCTCACAATTAAGCGGACGGGATTTATTTTTTGGACTATTCAACCAGGGAGCTGTTTATTTCAAACTGGGTCAAATCCCGGAAGCCGTCGCTTTTTTTGACCAGGCTTTCAGTCTGTATCAAACTCTGGATGAAGACCAGCGACCATGGAGGGTACTTTGGTATCGCGAGGAAGCGTACCAGGCATATTTTCAAGCTGGGCGCTACCAGGCCGTCATCGACCTGGCCAACGCAACCCTTTCCATGCTTTCGAAGCACGGTTTGGAAGAAAGCCATTACTGGCGCGGCATGTCGTATGAAGTCATGGGTGAACTTGAAAAAGCCAAATCAGATTACGAGATTGCGCTGGAATTAAGACCGGGCTATGGATTGGCTCAGATTGCCATGGAGAGAATAAAGTAATAATCACAGATACACCCAATAACCTGGTTCTCATACTGTATTTAGACCAAATCCATATGTGCCATACTATAAAATGACAATTACACTGTATTGACTCAACCTGATTATTGTTGTGTTATCAGATTTGAAAGCAAAAGAACCAGAAACCAAATTTATAATTCTCCCCAATTATGCTTTTTACGTGATAAAATTTTTAAGGCAGGGATTGATTACTGCCTCTTTAAGATAATTTCATCGATCAACTAACTAGTCTCTTAAGGAGAGTGAATGGATCCATATACCTATCCAATTGATTTTTCCGAGGATGTACAAACTCCTATGAAAGGATCACTGATCCTGGAAAAGCCGCTTCCCTATCTGACTAAAAAACCCGAAGGAAGCGGCTTTTATCGTCCCGGCAAAATCTCATTGAATGCTGCTGGCGGTTTGGAATTAATGCTGTATCACACACCTTCCACCGCCCGTTTCATTTATATAGAACGGCGCAGACCCGAATTTCGATTATTGGAATATGTTGGGTTGACGAAAGAAGAATTGGCCGGGGTTGATTCTTTGCTATTACCGGGTCAGATTTGGATGGGTGCCAGCCGCGCGAACCTGATGTGGAAGGCCATGCAGGATATTTTTAATGCCCCTCCTTTACGAAAAACGATCACAAGTTTTAAACAGGAAAACCTGGCTGTGTTCCCTATTGCTCGAGAGGGATTGAAATATCAGGTTCCGGAAGCCATTTATGAAACTTATGGTTATTACACCGATGAAGTCGTTTTGGATGCACATCATGTGTTCGACAGCTCTGTCCCGGTCTATAACCGCAAAGTGGAAATGACCATTTTCAAAGATAAAGATCTGGACCAACCACAGCATGACAATGTAAAAGTTGCCTTCATTGCAGATAGCATTGCCAGCGGGCTGGTGATGAAAGAAGTGATTACCCGCATCAAAGAACGATTCCGGAATCTGGAACGGGTGGAAGTACTTTCTCCTCTCGCGACAATAAGAGGACTGAGCCGAATTGCAGAATCAGAAAGCAAAAATGGCGTGAAAGTTCGTGTGCATATTTTTGAGACCATTCTAAACGCGCTTCCCCCGGATTTTTATTATTCTGCACATTTCAACATCCCCGAATTCCATATTCGCCCGGATCTGGAACAAGAATACCGTGAATGGTGGGGTCAGGACAACCAAGGAAATATGATTGCGGATACATCCTGTGCCGGTTATGGGTGGAGTGAAGCGTTTTATTCTCCCCGAAAGCAAATTGAAATGATTAATAGCCAATTGAATTCAAGACACAACCTGACTATAGCGGATATTATTCGTCGCCAACTGACTTAATTCTTTCGGGAAAGCACCCACATGCAAATCAAAAACAACATCAGCAATCATAAAAGGATATTTGCTGGCATTGTTTTGATATTAATTGCCTTGTTTGCGGTTGGCATCCATTTTTATTCTGAAGGCAACACTGTGGGTAACGATATCCTGGTTTTCTACCTGGCTGCAAAATCCAGCTTCCTGGATTTACAAGGGCCTTATTTATCCGAAAACGCGATGCTCAGCCAGCTTCTTTCATATGGAAAATTAGCCAAACCTGGTGAAGATTATCTTACCTTTAGTTATCCACCTTTTGCCTTGCTGCCCATCCTGCCTTTTATATTTTTTACTTTTGATTGGGTTCAAGCCATCTGGCTCTCCATATTACTTATTTCTTTAATATTGGTGATGATCGCTTGTTTCCCAAATTCTCCACGCTGGATTCTCATGAGTATTTTCCTCTTTTATCCATTTGCATTCGGATTGTTGATGGGGAATTTTGTAATTCCAATTGCGATTATTCTTTTTGCGAATATTAAACTTATCTTTTTTAGTAAGGAAAATCACACGAAATGGATTGAAATCATATTGGCCAGCTTGTTAGCCTGGGCAACCTGTAAACCCCAATTCTCCTGGTTATTTATCAGCTTTATTTTGTTGGCTGCGATCCAACAAAAAAAATTTATATTCATAAAGAGCTTTGTGGGGGCACTTTTCATTTATCTGGCTGCTTCCTTTTTCATCTTGCCGAATTGGATTGAGGTCTGGATTGATCAAATCAAATTTTATCAACTCAGCAATCCATCCGATTTGCAGCTTGCTGTGATCTTAAACACTTTCCTGCCTGAAAATACGACAAAAATCCTATTGCCACCGCTGGTCATCCTCGGAGTGTTTTGGGTTGGATATTCGTTTTTTAAGTGGTGGAAAAAACAGTTTGATTTGTTTCTAGTATTCATCGTCATCGGATGGATGTCACACCTTCTTTATCCCGGAGGTGTTGATTATCGGCAGATCGTATTTCTCATCCCTTTCATCCTATGGATTAACCTCAAATCCATGCGGAATCCAATCCTTTCTTCAATTTTATGGGCTTCTGCGATTCTGATTAGCTGGATGGAATTTGCATTGTTCCAGATGATGGGACTTCAGTATCCGTTTAAAGGTTGGTTGTTCGCGGCTTATCTGGTTTGGGCAATTTTTGTATTAATCCAACAAAACAAAAAGGCTGAGGAAGTAATTGTTCAGCCTTTGTGAATTGCTTTTAATGTAGAAAATTTAATTCTGTTGTAGTGTCGAGATTAATTTTTCAATTCTTCTTAGCCGCGTCTCTTCTTTCTTTGCCTCTTGGATCCATTTCAAATGTTCCATTTGATGAGAATAGGAAAGTTTTAAAAATTTCTCCAGTGCTTCCGGTTTTTGATTGAGGGCTTTTTGTAAATCCTCCGGTATTTCCACTACTCTAGGTTCTTCGTCCAAATATAAAGTAACCGAGACTGTGTCACCAAAGGTTTTTCCAATTTTTTCACGGATGGATTTCAAAACAATTAAGATGTGGCATTCCGTTCCCATGCGGACCATTGATCCGCGATAGGGTTCACCATCAAAATAGGCAAGGATTGGCACCCGGCTGGTGGTCCCAAATACTTCTTTAGTGACAAATGGAAATTCAATGTATGCGCCTCCACTCCCTTCAGCGATGATTTTGCCAGAAAACTCTATTTTCCCGGGGTTTATCAATTCTTTTTTCATTTTCTTCCTTGTTCTTTTTAATTTTCTCACTGCAATTATGACACAATTGATTGCTTTTTTGATGCTGCGCTTTACAATCATTTCACGCCAGGAAATATTCAGGAAATCGAAACGATGGTTCAGAGTCTAAAAAATGGTTTAATTACTTCCTTTTCGATAGGATTACTTTTTATTCTATTATCCTGTTCTGTTTTGTCCGGATCAACCGGGAACAATGAGATTACTCAAACAAAAATAACTTTAGAAAATTTCACTAAGACTTCGACGGTAATGCCCGGTAATACGGCTCTTCCAAGCACAACATCATCATTACCCGAAACTCCTACTCCTATCCCGAGTCCTACTGCAACTTTACACCCAATGAGTATTCAAGCATTGCGTGAAATGTCATTTCCGGGAAGCGAGATTTCTTTGGAGAACGAGCTGGAACCGGGTGCAAATTATCGTCGTTATTATGCTTCATACCGATCCGAGGGGTTTAAAATTTATGGGTTGTTGACCATTCCAAATGGTGAAACACCATCTGATGGTTGGCCTGCTATTATTTTTAATCATGGTTATATACCACCAGATGTATACCGCACAACTGAACGATATATCGCCTATGTTGATTGGCTTGCTCGCAGCCAGTACATTGTCTTTAGAATTGATTACCGGGGGCATGACCAATCCGAAGGGCAAGCCAGCGGAGCCTATGGGGATCCTGGATATGTGATTGATGTATTAAATGCTGTCTCTTCCATCAAGCAATTTCCACAAGCAAACCCCGAAAAAATTGGCATGTGGGGACACTCCATGGGCGGATATCTAACCTTGCGTGCTATGGTGACCAGATCTGAAATAAAGGCAGGTGTGATCTGGGCAGGAGTTGTTGCTTCATACCCGGATATGTTGAACCTTTGGCGTCGAAATAACCCCAACCCCGCACCTACCGCTCCCAGTTTTGCCAGACGCTGGCGTCAAATTTGGGTTGAGCAATATGGATCACCTGAAGAGAATCCAGAGTTCTGGCAATCGGTATCCTCAAATAGTTACTTAAGGGATATATCCGGTCCCCTGCAACTCCACCATGGCACGCTGGATGAAGATGTCCCATTGGTTTTTTCAGAGATCCTCACACAAGAATTGGTAAACGAGAACAAAATTGTTGAATTCTATAAATATGAAGGTGATAATCATAACCTGTCCAATTATTTCAGTACGGCCATGACCCGAACAATTGAATTTTTTGACAGGTATTTAAAATAGAATTCAATTCAATTTTCTGAATGAATTCTTATTTTTGAAATACCAGAAAGAGCATTTCGAAAATAAGGATGGTCAAGCAACACAAAGGCAATTTTCGCCCATTTGTTTTGCCTGGTACATTAATTGATCTGCACGATTAATTAGTTGTTTGATGTTAAGATTTATTTCGGGATCAAAATGCATCATTCCTATACTCACAGTCAAGGGTGTAAGTTCAATTCCCAGTTCGATGCTCAATGGAATAAAACGTTCCTGAATTCTTTTTGCTATGAACTCTGCGTCTGGTGGATCAGTTTCCAACATCATTACGATAAACTCGTCTCCGCCATATCGGGCAATTAAATCTGTCGTTCTGAAACTATATTTAATGAGTTTGGCAATTTCCACCAATACCTGATCACCTTTTTCGTGACCATATCGATCATTAACTTTCTTAAAACCATCCAAATCCAAAAAACAGACGGAAAATGGATGACCATAACGGTGCGAGCGTTCGATTTCTTTTTCTGCCAGGGAGAGAAACTGACGACGGTTGTACAAATTCGTTAAAGGGTCCGTGATTGCCAATTGAGATAACTTATCCAGCATAAGTTTTCTCTCACTAATATCGCGCATGATGATGACATGCCCAATCAATTTCCTTTGATCAAAGATTGGTGATATTTGAGCTTCATAACATTTATCTGAAATTTTTTCAGGACAATACTCATATCTGGAAGTTTCACCGAAAGGAAATGAAAAATTGTTCAAACAACTGGATAATTCCTGTCCGATCACCAGTTCGCTCTTCATTTTTAGATGTTCCGAAGCTGCAGGATTGATCTCAACAATCCGGTTTTTCTCGTCAACAACCAAAATGAGATCATCAATATTTTCCATCAATATTTTCTTTGCCAGGGGATTAATATCAAACAATTTAAAGCGAAACAAACCAAAAGCAAAGAAAATACCGGTCATCACAAAACCCAAAGGATCATAATTGACTTTTAAGAAAGGGATCATATGAAAAGTGAATAACATATTTGTAAAAAGTGGGAATAACGCCCCTACAAAAAGGAAAAATGCTTGTTGTTGATAAGTTTTCGCTCGAATAGCCGCTTCTCTTAATAAAATGTAATCACCAATTAATATCAGACCATACGAATAAAAAGCGTGTACATAAAACCATTGTCCCGTTATCCAAACTTCATCAATTAAGAATCTCCCTTGCTGAACGTATACAATGTCTTTTAAAAATAGATGATGAGCCTGATTTGTCACCATCATTAACAAAGAGATTGATGGAATGATCAATAAATAAACAAATAATTGTTTCAGTCGGGTAATTTCAATTTGACAATATTGCATTGAAAAAATTAACCAAAGAACAGGCACCAAAAAAACAGCAGTCATTCGAATGATGGACCAGAAATAGCTGATTGCTTCAGTTGCAGATAAATAACCGATCCCTACAGAAAAAGTCCAAATACCGATCAAGACTAATAGAAACATAAATACATTTACGCCTGGCAATTTCCGAAATTTTGATACATGGACTGCCAATGCAAACATCGTAAAAGATGCCAAAAAAGCGATGATAAAAAATAATTCATATTGAGAAATCATCATTTAGTAATTGTATTCATTAATAAAAAAAATGCCCTAAAAAACAAATAAAAATAGCTGGTTCATAATGAAACCAGCTATCTTTAAGGGCAATTGCTTTGTTACTAGACCAGAACTTCTTCCGGTACTATAAATTTCTCATTCGCTTTTCTTACTTCATCGGTTACATTGAAATCCAGATCGGCTCCAACCATCTGTCGTACATATTCTTTAACGGTAGAGTCCCAATATTTCTTGGTAACATAGAAGACTTTTGCGCCACCGAGTTCATGTTGCACATCTGGCCAAGGATAACTCGGCTGTGCCATACCCAAGCCCCAACGCAACCAGCCATTATAACTTTCGTAAGTAGCCCACCACTCTTTGTTACCGATAATTTCAAAACCATAATAGGCTTTGGCATAATACATGGCTGCACCGATGCGACCGCCACGGATCAAAGCCATAGTGTGCAAACTGATATTGATATCTTCATTCATCAAGCGACCATTTGCGAAACCTGCCCAAACACCATCTACTAAACCAACCAGAGTGTAAGGATCCTTCAAACGTTTCCGTTTCCAACCCAGGATTTCGGAATATACACGTGATCCGACAATATCATAAAAGTCATGATCAACTTTCATCAATTTTTCCATGTAGGTCAACATGGCGGGCACTTCTTCCATTTTGGCTTCACGAATATAAAGTGTACGGCCATCTTTCAGCTTTAACATCGCTTCCGGGAACGGAGGGATATTGAGTTTGGGTCCTTGCAGCATTGCTTCAACTTCACGGGCATCAATTTCGAGTGTTTCCTGTGATGCTTTGGTCGGTAATTCGTATTTCACTTTTATTCTCCTTTATTTTTATTTGGGTAATTAGAATTAGCTAAGATTATCTTTGCTAATTTTATTCAAACTTTCGACATGAGCCGGATTAGTTGCATCTCCATGTTTTGTTTTTGGCATCTGTGCTTTTTTAGCCATCAAGGCTTCATACTCATCATCTTCAACAAATGCGACACAACGGCCGATGGAAGCTTCGCCATCCACAAATCTCCAGGGGAAGAAACCTACCTGAACGCGTCTATTAAGTAAGAGATCCAGGTCGCCACCGATACATTCTGCATGGATAATTCCTTCAGGGAACATTTCTAAATGCATTAATTGATATTTATCATCCGTGAAAAATTCATCCAAAGATTTTCCAAATTTCTTCTTGAATACATATTCAGCTTGCTTGGTCTGACGTGGCATCCAGGTTTTCAAAATTGTATTCATCGGGTGATCCGCACTACCACAATCCACGCCAATCCAGCGCAATTTCTTGGCTTTTGCCCATTCAGCAAATTCGCGATCCGGACCTGGGTGCATAACCATATATCGAATTTCATTTGCAGTGGGTTGATCCCAACCAAAATGATGGTAGCCTGTATGAATAATCAGGATATCACCTTCGCGCACTTCCACGCGTTCATCAATCATTTTGCTGGTATATACATCATAATCCGCCACAACATCACTAAGATCAACAATAGCTGCATCATGAGCCAGAAAATCCATGGTTAAGGAAGCAATATCTTTACCAGGAGTGTGGAAATGAATTTCGCCATCCAAATGTGTACCCAAGTGGTTGGAATGGGTCAATAATTGCCCATTTGCGCCATTGGGGGCAAGGCGTTTGAAATACTTTACCTGTAAAGGTTCATAAGTTGGCCATGCGGGCGTACCTATACCGAGGGGAATCGAGAGATCAATTATTTTCATATTTTTTGCTCCTTTTCGTATTTTCTAAAATTTCTACTGCAAAACCAATAAATTCCAACAAAACAAACGACCATGGAACTATTCCATATCGTAACTTACCGGGATTAAGCAATTATTAAGCTGATTAAATGAAAAACGCATAAAATGGTATTCAAAATCCACAAATTAAGTAATTCAAATAACAAATCCCTAAAAATAATTACTGGTAATAATTGTGACTCTGAAGCAACTCCTTAATGTTTTTGGTTCATTAATTTGCTTTAAAAGACACCGTACAAATAAAGATTCGAATGTCTGACAACATCAAATCACAATTTTTATTATCCACTATTTTAATTGAAAGTCAAGCAGACGCTGGTGTTTTCAACGGTTTGGTGATTTAATCATTGGAAAACTATGACGAATGGAACTCAATAATGGACCCGAAATCCAATACGAATATCATTGGACACATTGCTCATCAATGGCTAAAACAAACAACTCAAGTGACAGTCCAGGGACATACGTCTGGGGGTATTTTTCTAAAATTAGAAAGGGAAAGAGTATTATTTCTAACAAATACTTTCAGTCTTGGACCTGTCAATATTATTACGGACCAGAAACTACCAGATTCCTGGAAACTACATAGCATCATAAATATTGAATACTCCAGTCAGAAACTACATTTTGATCACCTCACTCACCCCCTTATTCTGGAACCCTATGAAATTTGGACGATACCCAACTCTCCCGATTATGCAATTTCCATAACTGAACAAAATATACGCCTCAGGCAAGCCGCCAATCAATTAAAATTAATTAAAAATGGGGAAGGTTTCAGTCCTTTTTTGTCTTTAATGCAAGGAAAAACAAACACAGGTATCGATTCACATTTGTTGGGAATATGGACAGCTATTCTGGGAATTAAGACAGCTCTTGTAACATTGAATGAATTTGATTTTCTTCAAAACGCAAAATTATTAATTGGATACGGACGAGGGCTAACACCATCTGGTGATGATTTTTTAAGCGGATTGCTATTTACGCTCCAGCGATTAAACAATAATTTTATTCCAGAACTCTGGTTGAATAAAATGCAGCAACAAATCTTAGAAATTGCCCGAGGAAAAACAAATGCTGTCAGTTTCAGCCTTTTATACTGCGCCACTATCGGCAGTGCTGACTTTCGCATCCAGCAATTGTTGGAACCATTAATCAACGAGGACATCATATTTCACGATCAGGCAATTAACATTGCACGTTGGGGGAACTCATCCGGGGTAGATCTATTTATCGGAATTGCCATAGCTTTGCAAGCAATACAAGAGAGGAAGATTTTGAAATAGATGGAAAACCAACCACTGAATGTATGTCCTATCTGCCAAA
>PHBS01000143.1 GCA_002841995.1 Chloroflexi bacterium HGW-Chloroflexi-8 | reverse complement strand
ATTTATGCAAAACGTCTAATTCAATTGGACCGGCTTTTATCATGTCATTGCTTGGCTTCACAGGCAATAAGACTTTTATTCGATTTAATAATTTTTGCAATGTGAATGGAAGTACCAGAATCACATCGGCCTCAAAACCGTCTTTTGGATCTACATTTTCACCAACAATCAGGATCAGTGGAATCTCTGTGAATTTTTCTTTCAGGGTTTGGCAAATCCGTTTTCCACTAGTTCGCATTGAATCTGCATCGACAGTGATTAAATCGAATGGTTCGTTCGCTAATCGAGTAAGCGCTGTATTTCCGCTGGGAACACTGACCACACGAAATCCTTTTTTTGCCAGTCCCCCAACAAAGGAAGCACGTTCAGCTCGTTTTCCTTCAATGACAAGAAGTTTTGCTGTCAATTCTCTCTCCATCTTATTTGTAAAAATTACGAGTGATTATTTATTCAATTTTGGTTGAAAATCAATAACCCTCTTATTGAGTGCGATGGCTAAAATTGGAAGCCACCGTAAAATAAAATTTTTTGTACAATCCCCTGTAAAGAGAGTAGCCGTAGTGAAAGGATTGATCAGTATAAAAATAAAAACTTTTTATAAAAGGATTATACCTTAAACCTTAAATTAAAATAGTCAAAAGATTTTCTTAAGGTTCAAAATTAATCGACCAGATTTATATCAGCTTCTGCGAACCTTTCTTGAATTAATGCCAGGAGTCTCGGTCGTATATCTGCCGCCTGACCAAATCTGGCTTTAGCTAATATTGTTAATTCTGTTTGTTGTCCCAAAACTCCCTCGCCAGAAATTACCTGCCAGGGATCCAATAAGTTTGGCAATAGCGCAACTGCTTCTTTTCCCAGCTCTTCCAGAATAGTTAACGCTTGGGCTAAATCAGAAGATGAAATCTTTAAATGAACTTTGGTACTCGAAAATCGACCTCGCGAAAAATTGCGGATTGTTCGAATTTCACCATTAGGGATCACATAAAGTTCTCCCGATGGAGAACGAAGTAAAGAAGTTCTAAGATTAATCGCTTCCACAACCCCTTCCATACCGAGAAGTTCTACTTTTTCCCCCACCGCAAAAGTATCTTCAAAAATAAATCCCACACCGGTCATAATATCACTGATCAAAGGTCTTGCGGCCAAGCCAAACGCTGCACTAAATAATCCAACGATCCAAACCAATGTGTCTGTTGAAACAAATAATCCAACACTTGCAATACCAGCCATGATATAAGCAATCATGCCTATTCCAGAGGCAAGAAGACTTTTCAAAGTTTCGCTGCGTTCGGGTTTACGGCTATGCCCGGGTCTTAATCGAAGTAAAGCGGTTAATGGACGGACAAGCCAGTCCGAAGCCCGACCGATAATCCAGGCGATCAAAAAAAAGATGAGAATTTTTAAAAGAATTATCAACCAGGGATATTTTTGGATTATTAACAGCAGATCTGACATGTAAACCTCAAAGTAATTTGTTTTTTAATGATTATAGTCTTTCCGTTTATCCATCTGCAAATCTGAAATGAAAGGAGATTTTGTGCAATTTTTAGTACAATATATTGATTGTATACGATCATTTGCATGGGCAACGCATTATGTTAGAATTAAGGGGATTTATACCGCCAATTTAAAGCGGGAGGTTTTTATGTCTTCAGACAAAATGGTTGAAGTAATTATTGATAGTGTTCGTGTCAGCTTGACGAACCAACAAAGAATAGTGGTTCTCCGGGAAGTTGATACAGAGCGCTATTTACCGATATGGATTGGCCCTTATGAGGCCGAATCCATAACAATTGCTTTGCAAGAAATTGAAGTATCCCGACCTCAAACTCATGACCTTGTAAAAAACTTGCTGAATCAATTAAATGCAAAGGTCATACGGGTAGAAGTCCGCTCACTAAAAGATGATGTTTTTTATGGGAATTTAGTCATAGAAAGCAACGGACGAATTGTTGAAATTGATTCCCGTCCTTCAGATGCATTGGCGATCGCTGCCAGAGCACACTCAAAGATTCTGGTCTCAGAAGAAGTAATGGTCACAGCTGGAATTGTTCCTGAAATGGATATCCAGGATCAGGATCAAGAAACATCTTCTGGACAAAATGGTGATCCTTCATCCTTAGAAGAAATTGAAAACGAAGAACGCCTTTCGATCTTCGAAGATTTTCTTGGATCCCTGGATATTGGAGGATTGGACGATACAGATACTCCGGAAGATGACGAAGAAGATCAAGATCCGCAACCTTAAACTTAAAAGCGCTTCGGCGCTTTTTTTATGTTTAAATCTTTAAGCTTAAACTTCGATCATTCCAGACTAATACGATTTATAATTAAAAAAAGAAGATTTAATGATTATTCTGATATGATCGGTATTCAAATTCCGAAATATGGGTTGTCAAATGAGTGATTTTTTCCTTTCAGAAGAACCAACACCAATCGATACCTCTCTCCCACACAATCGTGAAGCCGAAGAAGCTGTCCTGGGTTCAGTTTTCATTTTTCCGGAAGTTTACTTTGATATATCCCAAAAACTTAAAATGTCAGATTTTTACGTTATCCGTAATCAATGGATCTGGGAAGCATTTAGTACATTGATTGAACGGAGAAAACAAATTGACTTTCTGACCGTCCGAGAATTACTGCAGGAAAAAAATCATCTGGATGAAATTGGGGGTGATTCATATTTAACCTCACTTATTCATCAGACACCGACGTCATTACATGCAATGGCTTACGCTGAAATTGTTGAAGAGAATTCAATGCGAAGAAGAATGCTGGAAGCTGCAAACTCGATGGCTAAACAAGCATTCGATCGAAGTAAAAATGTTAATTCTTTAATTGATGAAGCGGAAAAAGCAGTATTCGGATTATCTGAAAGACGGATCACCAATGACTTGCAGCCGATCCAGTCTGTCATTAGTGATTATTATGCCCGGGTAGACCAGCTATCCCAACGAACGGATGAGATTTTTGGTGTACCAACTGGTTTCAACGATATTGACAGACTTTTAGGTGGTTTACAAAAATCTGATCTTCTAATCATTGCCGGGCGTCCAGGTATGGGTAAAACAGGATTTATGCTTTCAGTTGCAAAAAATGCAGCTCAAAAACATAAAAAACATGTGGCTGTGTTTTCTCTTGAAATGGCAAATGAACAATTAGTACAGCGATTAATTGCCCAACAAACAGGTATCGATACACAACGATTACGGACTGGCAAATTACAAGATAACGAGTGGGGAAAATTTAATGAGGCGATTGAAATTTTAGGAGATACTCAAATTTGGCTCGATGATACCCCGGCAATCACACCGCTTTCCTTAAGAACGAAGTGCCGTCGTCTTCATATGGAACACCAGTTGGATTTGATCATCGTTGATTACTTGCAACTTATGTCCGGTGATTTGCGAACAGACAACCGTGTTCAGGAAGTTTCATATATATCCCGAAACCTGAAAGTGCTTGCCCGTGAATTAAATGTGCCCGTTTTGGTAGGTGCGCAACTTTCCCGTGCTGTTGAACAACGAGTGGATAAGCGACCAGTCCTCTCAGATTTACGCGAATCAGGCTCACTGGAACAGGATGCTGATATCGTAATGTTTATTCACAGACCTGATGCACTGGATGCAGACAGTCCTCGCCAAAATATTGCTGAGATTATCGTTGCCAAACATAGAAATGGTCCAACCCACTCTGGAATTGAGCTAGTCTTCTTAAGCAATTTGGCTCGTTTCGAAAACGCTGCCCCCATGCCGAAAAATTAACCCGGAGAATTCATGATCAAAACATTCCCCGGCTTTTCAAACAATAAAGACCGACTTATAACCATTCCTTCCAGTTTTATCAGTGATTTATTACCAATCATTGATCATCTGGGAGAACTGAAAGTAACTTTGTATACGATATGGTTTTTGGAACATCAGGAAGGAAATTTACGTAGTATTCATTTCAATCACTTCAAAAATGACAAAAATTTCATGGCGGGAATGGGTGGCACTGCTAAAGAATCCCTGGATTATCTAATCGAATCTTTACAAAGAGCGAGCGAACGCGGAAGCTTATTATGTTTCGTTCCGGAAAATTCTTCTTTACTTGAAGCATTCTTTTTTATAAACTCACCACGTGGCCGAGCGGCTTATAAAGCCATCCAAAAAGGAAGCTGGGATCCGAAGGATCAGGATCTGGCAGTGATGACACCTTCGGCAGAACGCCCAAATATTTATTACTTATATGAAGCCAATATTGGACCTTTAACGCCGCTCATAGCTGAGGCTTTACAAGAAGCAGAAGAAATATACCCGGCTGATTGGATAGATGAAGCCATAAAAATTGCTGTAGAAAATAATGTGCGCCGTTGGCGATATATCGAAGCGATTTTGAAATCCTGGAAAGAAAGAGGGCGCGATGAAAAAAATCGAAGAGACACTCAAGAAGATTCAAAACGATTCATTGATGGGGAATA
Organism: Chloroflexi bacterium HGW-Chloroflexi-8; assembly: GCA_002841995.1. GTDB lineage: Bacteria > Chloroflexota > Anaerolineae > Anaerolineales > Anaerolineaceae > UBA6170. The sequence continues at coordinate 6,215 of PHBS01000143.1, read as the reverse complement.
CGGAGAATTTTTCAAACATTAATCCTTCTGAAGACGAAGTTTCAGATGTTTGTCCAATTTGTGGTGGTGTAGGTTGGGTACGAAAAGAATTGCCTATCAGTGATCCAAATTTTGGGAAAATGCAAGTTTGCATTTGCAAACAAAGTGATGTCGTCCGTCATACTTTTGACAGACTTTTTCAATTGAGTAATCTACAAGCGTTTCAAAATATGACATTTAAGAATTTCAAGACCGAAGGACGAATGGGTCTTGGAGATACTCAAGTCTCATCATTACAAATTGCATTAAACCAATCCACACATTTTTCGGAAAACCCGAATGGTTGGCTGTTTTTGATGGGCACTTATGGATGTGGTAAGACCCACCTTGCTGCCGCCATAGCAAATGAAGTTCTTTCAAAGGGTACACCTGTTTTATTTCTTACCGTCCCAGATCTTTTGGATTGGCTTCGTTATTCCTATGGAAGCCAGGAAACGAACTTTGAAGAGAGATTTGAGGAAATCCGCAATATGCGTTTACTCGTGCTGGATGATTTAGGTACTCAAAATGCAACTCCCTGGGCGGAAGAAAAATTGTATCAAATACTCAATCATCGATACATTAATCGCCTTCCAACAGTGATCACTAGCAATCAGGATTTTATTGAAATAGAAGGACGAATACGTTCGCGATTACAAGATCCCGATCTTGTGACTATTGTTAAGATACTGGCTCCAGATTTCCGGTCGCCGATCCGTGAAGAACGACAGTCGATTTCCACATTGGCATTACTGAGTGATTGCACATTTGGGACTTTTACATTGCGAGACCACGAAAAATTGGATCCCGAGCATAAACGCAGTTTGTCAGTCGCTTTCGGTGGCGCCAGTGAATTTGCAGAAAATCCACGGGGTTGGATCGTCTTTTTTGGATCATACGGCTGTGGAAAAACCCACCTGGCTGCAGCCATCGGAAATTATCGTGCGGCTGCAGGCGATGAACCTATTTTTGTAGTTGTTCCAGACTTTTTAGATCATTTACGTGCCACCTTTAACCCAAACAGTAGTGTTTCTTATGATCATTTATTTGAACAGGTCCGTAATGCGCAATTGTTAATTCTGGATGATCTCGGGACTCAATCCGCTACACCCTGGGCACGAGAGAAACTTTACCAGATCTTCAACCATCGCTATAACGCTAAATTACCAACTGTAATTACTACTTCCAATGAATTAGGAGATATGGACCCAAGAATTCGCAGCCGCATGCTGGATTCACGGTTGTGCTCACTGTATGCAATCCTTGCACCTGCTTATATTCGATCTAAAGAAGGAACGCCACGACACAAGAAATCCAAATAAAAACCTATGCCGCGTGCTGGAATAATTCTTATTCAAGACCACAAAATTGCCCTAATCGAACGCTATCGTGCAGGAAACCATTATTTTGTTGTGCCAGGTGGACAAATTGAAGCTGGAGAAACCCAATCGGACGCTGCAATACGTGAAGCTCTTGAGGAATTGGGTCTTCACATCAGAATCGAAAAATTCATAGCCACGGTCCTTTATCAGCAAGAAATCCAATATTATTTCCTTGTTTCCACGCTTTCAGGTATCTTTGGACAAGGAAAGGGTCCTGAAATGCTCGGTCAATATCCCACCAAAAATGGAACATACCAGGCAGTTTGGGTACCAATAGATGATTTACCTAAAATTAGAGCGATTCCTGAACCATTGACGGAATTAATTTATCAGAACCGAGGTCAACACTGGCCCGAATCCCCTGTGGATTTGTTTGAGGTGTCAAAATAAAGATTTTGAAGAAATTCTTATTTAAATGGAAACCCATAATTCAGTCGCTGGAAAGAATCTTTTGACTGAAATTAATTGAAGATCAGGCAATATTTCCGATACAATTAGTTTCGAATGATCAAAAAATCTTCGTTCAGGAGAAAAAATGGCAACTCGATACCCGATCAAGATCGATGGATTTGAAAATCAAAAAGTTGAACTTGAATCTTCAGGTTTCTTTAGTCCAGCAAAAATCACTATAAATGGGGTTAAGGCTGAACCGGGAATAAAGAGAAATGAAATGCTACTCCGCAAACCAGATGGTTCAACAGTGAGTGTTTTCTTCCAAAATGCTTTTTTTGATACGATTCCTCGACTTATCGTAAATGGTAAGACGATTCAAATTGCCCCTCCTTTAAAATGGTATCAATATACATTTTGTGGTTTAACTTTGTTTCTAATTCTCTTTGGTGGTGCCATAGGCAGCATATTCAGCATGATTGGATTTTTAATCAATATTCGGACGATGAGAGTCAAATGGAAACCGCTTTGGCGATACCTGGCAATCCTTGCAACCCACATGATTGTTTTGGCAGCCTATCTTGCTGTTTCAGTTTTGATAACAGTATTAACAACTGGTGGTTCGTAAAAATATAAATTTCTAACTATTTCCAAATGATACTTCTTCAGTAAATCTAATCGATAGTCTACACAAAAGATTTAATTCCATTGATCGCTTTGATAGACTGGTGTCATAATATCTAGCATTTTAAAGTCAGATAAGGGGCTGGAGGTGGAGAATAATGGACAATACATCAAAATTCGATGTTGCGATTATTGGTGGTGGAATCGTTGGACTGGCAACAGCATTAGCGCTTCTTAAACGATTCAAAATTTCATTGATCATACTGGAAGCTGAAAATCAGGTTGCAGCCCATCAAACCGGACATAATAGCGGTGTTATCCATTCTGGTCTTTACTATAAACCCGGATCTCTGAAAGCATTGAACTGTGTAAGCGGCAGAGAAGCCATGTACCGTTTCTGTGAAGAGCAAAACATTGCCCATGACAACTGTGGCAAAATTGTAATAGCCACAGACCAGCGGGAAATTCCAGCACTGAATTTATTAGAAGAACGCGGCCAAGCTAATGGTCTACTTGGCATGAAAAGATTAAAACCGGAAGAAATTAAAGAATATGAACCCCACGTCAATGGCATTGACGGGTTATTTGTTCCTCAAACCGGAATTGTGGATTATACCGATGTATCTTTAGCCTATGCCCGTATCATTCAGGAGTCTGGCGGTGTGATTAAAACTAACACGCGTATGACAGGATTTAGAAAAGAACAAAACGGATTTATTCTCGAAACAAATAATGATCCGGTCTATTGTGCAAATATCATTAATTGCGCAGGTTTACAATCCGATCGTGTGGCCAGGCTTTGTGGTGTCAATCCCGGTTTACAAATCCTGCCATTCCGCGGTGAGTATTATGAAATTAAACATGAAAAAGAGTACCTGGTAAAAAATCTGGTCTATCCTGTACCGGATGTTCGTTTTCCATTTTTAGGCGTGCATTTTACCCGGATGATTAAAGGTGGTGTAGAAGCAGGACCCAACGCAGTTCTGGCTTTTAAACGTGAAGGTTATAAAAAAAGTGATATTTCCATCCCGGATGTTGCTCAATTCAGCACCTATATTGGATTCTGGAAAATGGCTCTAAAGTACTGGCAAATGAGTATCTCGGAAACGTATCGTTCTTACAGTAAGCGAGCCTTTGTAAAAGCATTACAGAGATTAATTCCCGAATTACAAATGGATGATGTGGTTGCCGCTGGTTCAGGAGTGCGGGCTCAGGCATTATCGCCCGATGGAAAGCTGGTTGATGATTTTAGAATCGTCGAATCGGAACACCAGGTTCACGTTCTAAACGCACCCTCGCCGGCTGCAACTGCTTCCCTGTCGATTGGCGAAAGCATCTCACAAATGGCAGTCAAAAATTTTGGAATCTAACGCGTAGAAATTTGAACAGAAATAAAAAAACAATTTAACTAAATCCAATTGTACTAACCTTCCAGATCGTTTTGTTTATTGAGAAACAATAGTCCGACCACTGGTGACAAAAGGACTGCTGATAACAACAACCCGGTTTGGATGGATACATTTTGGGCAAACAAACCAACCACCGGACCTCCGCCAATTTGACCAAAGGCATCTACAAGACTGCTCATCGAGATGATTGTTGCGCGCGAGTCCGAATTTAATCGTTGATTAACCCAGGCTGTATATAGAGGATATATTAACGCTCGCAAAGCTGCAATCATGACCAGCAATGCAAAAGAAATCCAAATATATTTTGCGATAGCAAAAAAGGCTACACAGAAGACTAATAAAATGCTAAATAACTTCAAAAACCTGGTAATTTGGTTGGTGGACGAATTGTTTTCAAAATATTGGTGAACTTTCCTTGCAACAAAGAAGGTGACCAGCATAGAAACTGCGTTTAATCCACCAATCCAGCCAATCATGACAGCTTGTCCCTGATCAGGCAAGTCAAATCGTTCAATCAAATGAGGAACCCAAAGGCGATCCAAACCTTCTGAATATAATCCAAAGAAAAAGCCAACCAGTAGAATCCGGATTAACAGCGGTCGAATTTTAAGCATATTGATGCCACTTCGTAAAGTGGATATCAAGGACTTCCAGTTCGATGTTTGGCTATTATCGGTACGCGCAAAATTGTGCTCTTTCATAAAAATAATCAGAAAAATTCCCAAAACAAAAAACAGCAATCCGCCCAGCAGCATGGGAACCTGCATATTCCAGCGTGTGGCAGTGAGTACGCTGATTCCAATAGCAAACAAAGCACCAACCTGTTCCACCTGGGTGGCTTTCAGAAAAGCTGCAGCTGCATTCTCTTCACCGATTTCATCAGTGATCCAGGCCTGTAAAGCCCCGCTGGTAAACGTATATCCGATACCCCAAAGGACTTGTGCCAACAATATCATTGGAAATACCGGAGCAATGGCTTGTAACAAAAAGCCTGCTCCGATTAAAAAGACCCCAATAATGACAGAGAGCTTGCGCGATACTGTGTCGGCAACCACACCAGTCGGTATTTCAAAAATAAATATTGATAATTCCAGCGTAGTGCCAACTAACACCATTTGCAAAGGATTCAACCCGGCAATGATGACAAAATAAATCATATTGACAGTAAATACAAGTGTCATAAAGGCACTGGAAGAAACACTATAAACAAGAAAGATCAAATATGCTTTTCGCTTTACCTGTAATTCATCCATATCGATCTGAATCTACTATAAAGAAGCCAACAACATCATTACCCCACCGGATAAGGCACAAATTAGATTTACCCAATCGTTATTCATCCAGCGCAATCCCCGCAAATACTCTGTCCGGGTATTACAAAGATGAAGTGGAAATCGTTCAGTTTCTTTTTTACAGGTCGGGCAATAAAATATTGTCTGAAATCGTGCCCCTAAAAAGGAATCAACCAGGCTCCCAAATAATCCGGAAAAAGCGATCGTTAGGACTGGTAACCACCATGAAGTATTTTCAAATGGAATGATCTGCCTTGGCCAGGCAGCAACTGCCAAACCACCCATTAAAAGTGATCCCAAAAATGCTGCTAATGTACCTTCAATTGAAATGCCTCCGGAGGTACCTTTTTCGACCTTTTTACCGCTAATGATATGGATAGGAGATGTAATACTCAAAACTCCTAGTTCAGTTGCCCAGGTATCCGCATTGACTGCAGCAAGTGAACCGGCAAATGCTAACCATGGCCAGGCTTCTCCTGGAAAAAATAAATGAAAAATGACAAAAACGCCTGCCACTCCACCATTGGCAAAAACCTGCCCAATATCGCGTGTCGAACCTTTTGCAAATTTCTCAGTGACATTCTGTTTGCGACGACCCAATAATTTTGATAACCCACTGGACGAGATGAAAAAGCCTAATAATAATATCGCCCACCGTAATCCCCCCAAGCCAAAAACGATGATGCCTAAAATTGTTGCACCAATTGCCCCACTAAAACTTAACAACCTAAACCGAAAGGACAACCAGGAGATTAAAAGGGCGAGAACCACACCGGATAAAAGTTGCCACAAAGAAATATCAGATAACATATCTTATATACGTCTTCATACCGCTAATGAGGTCAAAATAATCGAGATGAGGAGCAAACAAGGCGTGATGATACCACCCAACCATAATAAATATGCAGTTAACTTGGCTTCCTCTCTCCGGAAGAAGAAAAACCCAATCACCAGATCGGTTATTAATACCAGAGTTGCCAGGACTGGTAATAAAAGAATTTGTTCACATGGAACTTTAATCGGCAATTGACCCTCAGGAGTAAATCCCAATGGAAGTTGGGCATTATTTGCAACCACAATCCCTGTCAAAATCCAAAGAA
>PHBS01000142.1 GCA_002841995.1 Chloroflexi bacterium HGW-Chloroflexi-8 | reverse complement strand
GGTACATACAAGGATGGTTCTTTCGTTGCAGTTGGGGTGGCAGTTAATAAAGGCACTTGAGCGGAAGGTGAATTCACTGGGGTTGCAATCTGTTTTGAGGAACAGGCAGTCATAACAATCAGAATTAGAACAAGGATGGATTGGAAAAAGATTGGTTTTTTCATTCGAATTCCTCGATTAATCGCGTTCATCCCACTGATTAAAAACCTTTGAAGCCTTAATAGATAGTCCTTACTTTTATTATAGGCTGCATGCTTGAAATAGGAACACATAAATACAATTTTTTTTGAAATTCTTTCAGACTGTCTACCCGGACGGGTAAATCGAAACGAAAGTGAGAGGCCAGAAATCCTCATTATTCATAAACTGAGCCATAAGAATAATGGGAAACATAAAAGGAAATTTGGATGACGAATAATTTATTAATACGAATAAGTTAACCATAAAGTCAAAATATCTGTATTTCCAGGTTACGTTTTATTATTCTTGACTATTTTGACAACCGTTTTCATCGCTGATCCAATCTATTTGTCAAAACTAAACTCTGCATATCAAATCTAAAAAATTAAGAAAAAGAATTCCGATTATATAATTGGCGACGATAACCCATTAATCCTCAGCTTTTTCATCTCCTGCTACACAAACACGATTTCGCCCCTCATTTTTAGCACGGTACATTGCCGCATCAACTACGGAAAGCAAAGACGAACTGTCGGACCCATGCTCAGGAAAAGCTGCCACACCAATCGAAAAGGTTACCGTTTCCAGAAACATTCCAGCGTAAGATACTTTGAGTTTTTTTGCTTCCTGGCACAGGAGTTCTGCCCGCTGCCGCGCCACTTCTAATGAGGCTTCTGGCATGACCAGGACAAACTCTTCTCCGCCATAGCGACAGGCAAAATCGGACCCGCGGATATGCGCTTTCAAGGATGGTCCTAACTCGCGCAATACAGCATCACCGGCTGCGTGACCGTAAGTATCATTAATTCGCTTAAAATGGTCGAGGTCCAGCAAAATAATGCCAAGTGGGAGCTGTTTGCGTTCTGCCCGGAGTATCTCACGTTTCAGGGTCTCTTCCAGATAACGCCGATTAAATAGCCCGGTCATTACATCCCGAACCGAAATCTCTCTAAGCCGGGCTTCACTTTCCTGCAACAGGTGGGTGCTCTCATCAATTTGCTTCAGATCCTGCCGATTGATGAAATTAGATACGGCTCCCAGGACAGAAACAAAAAAGATAAAACTCATAAAACTGACCCAGTTAATCGTACCCAAGGCGGGAATAAAGTATGGAAGACATAAAAGAAGACCAAACTGAAGGGTAGCTAAAATGAGTGTTACTCTTACCGACAATAGGATGCTGGCTAAAATCACCGGCAGAACAAGGTAAGTCAAAGGCACAAAATCTCCACCCATCACGGTGGGGTCCCCTAAAAGTGAGCCCCAGGGTCCAATAAAAGCTAAGAAGACCGTCAAATTGGTGGATGCCCGATACCGGCCTTTTCGGTTCAAATCAAAAGCCTTGAGTAAACCAACCATCAGACTTGCCATCAGGATATTATAAAGATGGTCACGGGGATTATCCCCAGTGTTGAATAAAAGATCCAGGACGAGTACCATGCCAATTAGCAGGATAAGTGTAATTTGCAACCAAAACAACACGCGGCTTCGACGTTTTTCAGGTTCTGTCAAACCCGGCGCCGATTGTACTAACCAACGAACTATTCTGGTTAGTATTTGGTTGCCTTGCTGATTATTCAAAGGGCTAAAAGTCATATTTTTTCTTAATTTTATCTCCACAACTGAGCGGAGTTTTTTTGTTTCGTTAAACACTTTCGCCCTAAGTATACGCCACTTTAACTCGCTGGATGAAAAGACCCACTTTATGATTACAACTTTCGTTACAAATTTTAAAATACCAACGTGACTTCCTTTTCACATAGTCTTCCGCTTTGGTTTAAGCATTGACCAATGATGTTTTCCGGATATTAAAATGTGAGGTACAGGCTGTCGGAGGTGAAATTACTGGAAAAGGCAAGCAATACGAATATATATGCCACCCGATTAATCTTCGTACCTTTCGGTTCTCAGGAATTTATTTGTTCTTTTAACTTTTTTATAATGGCAGAATTACCATCCCCAAGTCTGGTCGGACCCAGACCCTTTTTTGAGCCGCATTGGCGTTTGATCCTCTCCATGTGGAAATAAAAGCCTGTCTGAAAAAGTCTTCACCCGCTTTTATTGGTACTAAACAACAAAAAGTTGTCAAATAAAATCAACTTGCACTCAATACAGTCTCGTGTAATACAATGGTATAGAACAACGAACTTACTTGTAGAAACTCGGGATTTCACTGGGGACTTTCTGAAAAGAAATATTATAAAAAAAAGCTGTCACTCTGCCGTTCCCGAACGCCTTAGAATTTTGATGATCCTGGCGCTCCTGGCTAACCTCCGGTTCATGCTTATGGGGTTAATCGCCTTGCGCGAAGGCAGATTTAATCTGATCCACCGATCCGATCGGTGCCGTGAAGGCTCTTTCTCCATAGTTTGGTTCTACTCAATTTCCTCCTTGTTAAGGATTAAACTATCCCTGATTCCAACATTCTTCTGAAGTCAAATAGTAACCTGTAATCAAAAGATGAATAAAGCCTTGCTATATTCAGAACATCGGTATCATTGGCTATTATTTAATCCGTCCAAAGACAAATTTGGAGGACAATTATGAGATTTATTTTTGGTAACCCACCGGGTGCAAGAATACCTTCTTCTATGGCTGAAGGTTGACAATAAATTCCTACGATTGAGGCAAAAGGTATTCGGAATTATGGACTTTTTGCAGCTTGTGCGGGATGTAGCTAACAGGAGTCTTACTCCAAAGGGCAATTAAACCCAGCAGTGTCTTGACTGCCAAACTGTTTCTAGTGATTGCGCTTCCTCTGCATGAGCTAGTTCATGCTGTAACCACCCCTACTTTGGGTCTCCCTGACAGCACCATCATCGGTTTTCAGCGCGATAAAGGTTTAATACTCCCCTATATGTATTATGATGAAAGCCAGCTTTAAGCCGTGGACCTCTCAACCTCAATCAAATCCCGGAATAATTGCTGGACTAGCCAGACCATGCACTTTACAACTTCAAGAATACGATGTGCAACAGGTGATCTGTTTGGAGATTGGCGGGTGCGCTACCGAATGGTTTGGAATACGATCAGTTGAAAGGTTCAGAATAAACATTGATAGATGCATTGGTTGACATGCGCAGCGAAAAACTCTTTTGCCCTGTGACCAGTCATTCTTTTTGATAAAGACAGATGTACGCTTACCAAATCGATTTCCTGGAGTGGAAGGATATCAATCTTCCTATATAATTAATATATAAATTCAGACTAACAGAATCAAATTTGGGAGGGTTGTGATGCATCGATTCTTGTCCAAATTCCTGAGCTTTCTTTTGGTCATTTCATTTTTATCCGCTTGTCGATCTGCTGTGACACCCCCATCAGCAGCGCAGACAGAATCTCCGAACCCTATTGCCTCACTCTCATCCACGCCCACAACCGAAGAAAACACCGCTCCCTCCACTGGTGATCTCATTAAAACAGCGCTGGAAAATGGTGAAATCGACAGCACAACTGCGTTGAAATACAACCTCTATGCCCAATTTCTGGATAAGCGCCTGCCCTCCAAATACCAGGGCAGTCCAAATCCGGGCACTGACAGCCATGTAGTTGATGAACTTGCCGCGGTGTTTGATTCGCTGTCTGCCGAAGATCAAAATGCGCTGAAGCCTTTTTTGATGCCGCCTGTCTACAAAGGCAGTTGGGCAGACCTGGAATCCAGCAACGCCCAAATCGGGGACGATTCAACCATACAGGAGATCTCCTATTCGCCGAGACCTGCCAGCATACCAACACCTGCTCCAAAAAAAATCGATTGCGAAACAATCAATTCAGAATTATGGTTATTCAAAAAAGCCGGGAGCCTTCCAGTGCGATTCTGGTGGTCACTGTCCCGTCCCGGAGATGAGGCAGCGGTTGACAATTACATTACCGCCATGGAAAGCGTTATTTGGAAGGATATCACCAGGCTGATGGGAAAACCAATTTCGGATGAAAAAACAACCTGTAATGGAGGCAGCGAAGATCTGGATATTTATGTGACGCCTGAGATCGCTTCAAGCGCAGCCCCGTCCCTTGCACCTCCAGGCTGCAAAAAGACCCCCGGTTACATCATGATAAAACCAACTGAACCACCTTCTACTCTGGCGCATGAGTTTATGCATGTGATCCAGTGGTCTTTTGAAACCAAGCACGGCTGCATGTACTCGGGCGAGTATGCCTGGTTATCTGAAGCCACAGCTACGTGGGCAGAGGATTACATCTATCCCAAGGCCAACACGGAAAGAGATTTTCTAGAGTTTTTCTATGATACAGGATCTTCCATTGCCCCCAGTCTAAATTACAGCAACAAGAAGCATGAATACGGAGCCTACCTGTTTTTCTTCTACCTTACCCACAAGTTTGATAATAACGGCATTGTCAGACTGGTCTGGGATAACACGACCAGCATGAAGAGCCTTGATGCGGTAGACAAAGCCATCCCGGGCGGCTTTAAAGATGTTTGGGGTGATTTTGCGGTTCTTAATTGGATCGAGCAACCCAAAAATGACTACAAAACCTGGGATGGACTGGCCATCAAACCCAGCGGTGGGAGTCTGAAAAAGGAGAAATTAAAATCTGGGGTTTGGGAAAGCTATGTCACTGTTGACCACCTGGCGATTCGATATGAATGGTACACCTTCAGTGAAGATTCCCGACTTGTGACCTATATGAATGGATGGAATTTTGACATTACAGATGAAGCCATCAATACGTACATGGGGGTAGTGCCCATCAACGATGGGACAAAACAACTGAAGTTCACAAAGAAAACAAAACCCATGGAGGGCATCAAGATCCAGGCTTATTTCAAAGTAGCCGGCGAGGCCAAATGGCAGCTTGAAGATTGGACGGATAAGCCCTATGTGTCCTTCTGCCGGGATGCAGCCAAAGAGCGGCTGACCGACCTGGTGATCATCACTTCTGATAGTACGCAGCCGACCGATGCATCAATCGGTTCAATCGCCTCGATGTCAGATAAAATTCCCCCTCGAATTGAAGTCTCCAGCGCTGGCTGCTACCAGTATAAAGGAACCGCATCGATGATCTTTACCGCCGCTGGCGAAAGCGGCACTTTGGTCGATGAGCAGGTTGTACAGGATGTCGTATTTGAACGCACTGATGAGCATCCCAATATCCCATATCCAATCCTGGCCATGAATGTCAAAGGGGGGCAATGGAGCCGCACCACAACTTATAACGGAAAGGAATGCATCGGAAGCGGGGCAGGTAAGACTGACTTGGCTGGCTCGATGACAACTGGGTACACCAACCATTTATATCTGTTGTATGGTGCGGTCAGCGGCCCTTCGATGACCCGCTATTCGGGTTCCGCGGATACGGGCAAGAGCATCGATGCAACAGTTATCTGTCCAGACCAAACCGGAACTGGCAAATTTCAATCATATCCATGGTTTGGTGTGGATTGGTTAAGTGTGGTAAATAAGGTGGTTTTCAAATGGACGGAGGACGGATCACTCCAGGGCACGGGCGATTTTATTGAAAATGCCAGTAACGGATCCATGACATTCCGCTGGGATCTTGCCCCTCAGAAAGAGACCGCGAAAGCAGGCGATAAGCCTGAATCCGCCCCGGCTACAGCATCTGCAGGATCCAGCAGCAGTGGTGGATCAAAAGCCACGGCTCAACCCACCAAAGTGCCATCGCTACCGAATGTTCCCAACTACCCCAACGCAGCCAATGTTACGCAGGTGAATGATAGTTTGATCGCTTATACCACCGATACTCTATCGATTGTCTCTGACTTTTACAAGTCTGAAATGGTCAAGCTGGGGTGGGCAGATGTCTCTACCCCACCGATGGAAGGTGGTGAAAATAGTCTTCTTCTGATGTTTATGATGAACAGCTCAGTGGCGATGATTCAACTCAGCGGTGATGAACAAGGCACACAGATTGTCATCTCGGAATACAGTCAATAGCAAAGCAGCTCTTAGTGGGGCTTTCACCCCACCTATAATATGCTCCAAGCGGTGTGCTTCAACAGGAACTCATTAATGCATAATATTTTAAACCAAATTCATCAGGTACATACCGGTTAAACGGAAATTTGAAAAAACATTAGCTTGCATACCTCTATTTAAAGTAACGGAGAGAAACATGTGCCATGATGGTATTCAAACCAATTACAGAAACTGACCTGGATACCCAGGTCTTTGTAACGGGGATTTGACAGGTTTCAACCCGGATACTGACCCGCGAGGTACATCTTGCCCGTTCGGGTATAAATCAAAATCCAGAATCCGTGCCACACTTGTGCACCTGAGCAAAGCAGAGAGGTGTGTGCTGGGGTTTGCAAACCCTGGCACGACCCGCCGGGGCAAGTGTCAGCCAGGTGGACAAAAGCTGGATATTGCATCCCTCGAACATGCTACACAATGCCAAGAATGCAGCAACCCCACAAGGAGATAATATTGTTGATCCGTGTTCGTTCAGTATCCCTTTTACATCAGTCATCAAGGTGTTTATAAACCTTTTTTAGGATTTCTTTGTTAATTCTCTCCGCTCCTATTAGGCGCGTTGTATAATTAATTTCAGAATGTCTGAACCTCTTCTCTTAACCAAACTTTATATTCCACCACCTCGGTCTAAAATTGTCCTCCGCCCAGGTCTGATTACACGACTGAATGAGGGACTGGCAGCAGGTCGCAAGTTGACCCTCATCTCCGCGCCTGCCGGATTTGGCAAGACGACACTGGTCAGTGAATGGATCGCTGACTGTGGTAGCCCGGTTGGATGGGTGTCGCTGGATGAAGGAGATACCAATCCAGCCCGTTTTCTTTCTTACCTTGTAACTGCATTTCAGTTGATCAAAACGGGCATCGGAGAGAGGCTATTAGTTGCACTCCAATCCCGTGAACCACCGCCGATTGAAGCGGTCTTAACGGATCTGATAAACGAAATCACATCCATTCCGGATCATTTCATTATTGTTCTCGATGATTACCATTCTGTAGAATCAAAACAGGTCGATCAGGCGGTTAATTTCCTCATCGAACACCAACCACCACAAATGCATCTGCTCATCGCCTCACGGGAAGATCCAACCCTACCCCTTGCCCGTTTGCGCGCACGAGGTCAATTGACCGAGCTGCGCGCCACTGATCTACGCTTTTCTCCCGCCGAAGCCGCTGATTTCCTCAACCAGGTGATGGGACTGAGTCTCTCCTATGAAGAAGTTGCCGCATTGGAAACCCGTACGGAAGGCTGGATCGCCGGACTACAGATGGCAGCCCTCTCCATGCGGGGGCTACTTGAAACCGGTGATTTCATTCGTTCTTTCACTGGCAGCCATCGATTTGTTTTGGATTACCTGATGGAAGAAGTACTTGAACGTCAAAGGGAAGTAGTTCAGACATTTTTGCTGCGTACTTCCATCCTTGACCGCTTGTGCGGACCGCTGTGTGATGCCCTTTTTTCTGACAGCTCAGCATTCGGGCAGCAAACCCTTGAACATCTTGAACACGCCAACCTCTTCATTGTCTCACTGGATAGCGATCGCTGTTGGTACCGGTATCACCATCTCTTTGGTGATCTTTTACGCAAACGCCTGGAGCAAAAGCTGACCTCTGAAGGCATTGCCAAATTGCATATCCAGGCCAGCGAATGGTATGAAAAGAATGGTCTTGTCCTTGACGCCTTTAAGCATGCGGCAGCAGCCAATGATATTGAGCGCGCCGAACGGCTGATGGAGCTTAAAGAGATGCCTTTGCACCTCCCTGGTGTACCGCTGATAATTTTGAAATGGTTGGAGTCTTTACCCTTGAGCGTGCTCAACTCTAAGCCGGCGCTATGGTGGAAACAGGCTGCTATGTTGATGGCTAGCTACCAAACAATAGGTGTCGAGGAGAAACTCCAGGCAACCGAAGCTGCCCTGGCAACCAAAACCCAACCTAATGGTGAGATGGATGATTGGACGCGAAACTTGTTCGGGAAAATTGCGTTTGCAAGGGCTGCTCTCGCCGCAACCGGGTATCAGGCAGAAACCACGCTTGTTTACGCGAATCGAGCGATGGAGTTCCTTCATCCTAAAAGCACAGCTTACCGTTCAGAAGTTACCCAATACATTGGATTTGCCCGCTATCTTCTGGGAGAACGAGACGCGGCGGAGGTAGCATATAAGGAAGCATTATCTCTCGCTCAGTCTATCAGAGATAATGAAGGCGTTATGATGGCAACGATCCGCCTGGGGCAGATACACGAATTGAGAAACCATCTCCATGAGGCTTTTGAAACTTACCAGAAGGTGGTAAGGATGACCGAAGCGGATCCTCCTCCGTTTGCCACGCTTGCGTATATTGGCCTGGCTCGCATTTATTACAACTGGAATGACCTGGATAAGGCTGAAAAATACGCTGAACAGAGTCATCAATTGGCACGTCTTTGTGAACAGGTGATTGACAGGTTGATTTCGTGTGAGCTATTCTACTCCAGGTTGAAAATTACCCAGAAAGATCCGGTCAGTGCCGACCGTTTTCTAACCCAGGCAGAACAACATGCACGTCAATATGGTTACACCGTTCGTTTTCCGGATATTGCTGCTGCCAGGGCAAAACTGTGCCTGTACAATGGCGATACAGATGCTGCTGCTCAACATGTACAAAATGAGGATCGTTGGCTCGTCCGCGCTGAGGTGCTTATTGCCCAGGGCAACCCCTCTGCCGCGCTTGCCATCATTGTCCCCCATCGTCAGAGAATGGAAGAAAGAAAACTGGCTGATCAGCTGCTAGTAACGATCGTACTGCAAGCGCTTGCTCTGCATGCCCTGGATGAAAAAGATCAGACACGGCAGGTCCTCAAAGAATCTCTGACCCTGGCCGAACCTGGAGGGTTCATCCGTCTCTTCGTGGACGCAGGCAAACCCATGCGACTTATGCTCCAGGATCTTAAATCCTGGATAGACCGGCACCCTGAGGAGCAAGATCAACGGTTAATGGCCTATTTGGAGAAAATCCTGGCTGCCTTTGCATCCCCCACAGAGATTCAGGCATCGAAATTAATGAGCCAGCAATCTGGTTTAATCGAGCCATTAAGCCAACGTGAATTGGAAGTGTTGAAACTCATTTGCCAGGGACAATCTAATAATGACATCTGCAAGCAGTTGTACCTTGCTCTGGATACGGTCAAAGGGCACAACCGCAGAATTTTCGAAAAATTGCAGGTACACCGGCGCACCGAAGCCATCGCCCGCGCGCGCGAGTTGAACCTGATTTAAAAACCCCCGATATTTCTTTTCAGTAACCTAAAACAACACTTCAATCCACACTTCTACCCACACCAAAGTGTCTAACGCTGACGCTCTGGTATGGGTATATTAGCGTTGTGCCATAAAGGTAGAACGCACTGTTACTTGGACTACCTTAAAAAGGCATCATTAGCAAAGCCGATAGCCAGTTTAAAAAGGTAAGTAATTTAGGTATGCCATTGGTCTCGGTCAACTGGAACCAATTTGAAGAAAATAATTTAGTTCGTAAGAAAAGGAGAAATAAATGAATACAAGCAAAGAAAGGTCCCTTGGGACAAACATGAAGAACGGCAAGTTGAATACGAGAGTTTTACTCGTTATCTTATGGGTGTTTTATATAGTGAATTTCATGTACTGCGATACCCTCTTAAAAATGGAGCCTGGGGTTTTGGAAGGGATCATGTCAGGATACACGGCAGATGGAACGGTTAAGATCACTGCTGGATTTTTGTTGGGAACTGCGATCATGTTCGAGCTTCCGTTTTTGATGATTGTCCTATCCTGGGTATTAAAGTATCGAGCCAATCGTTGGGCAAACATCATCGCAGGCACACTTTTTATTGTGACTCAAATCGGTTCATTGTCCCTTGGAGCCCCATCTCCGATGTATCTGTTTTATACCGCAATAGAAATCGCGGGGCTATTAGTCATTGTCTGGTTGGCCTGGAAGTGGCGCAATCCTGAAATCCAGCCCGAAAACCATTCCGCTTGAGTTAATAAAATTAGGAGAATCCCATGAAAGCAATTGTTTACACAGAGTACGGTCCTGCTGATGTCCTGCATCTCGAGGAAGTTGAAAAGCCTACCCCCAAGGACAATGAAGTCCTGATCAAAGTTCACGCCACATCCGTCACCGCTGGGGACTGCACCGCGCGCGGTTTTGTCTTTGTTCCACCTGGCTTTGGGTTCATGGCGCGCTTGATGTTCGGCCTGCGGAAACCCAAGCAGCCGATCCTGGGCGTTGAGTTATCAGGGGAGATTGTTGAAGTCGGCAAGGATGTCCGGTTGTTCAAGCAGGGTGATCAGGTCTTTGGCGTAAGCAATAAATATGGCGCGTATGCCGAATATATCTGCATGGCTGAAGACGCCAGCCTGGTTGTGAAACCAAGAAATTTGACCTGCGCAGAAGCTGCTTCCATTCCATTTGGTGCCACTACCGCGCTTTATTTTTTGAGAGATATGGCAAAACTTCAGCCCGGGCAGAAGGTTCTCATCATTGGCGCTTCGGGTTGTACCGGCGTTTATGCTGTCCAACTTGCCAAGTACTATGGGGCTGAGGTTACCGGCGTGTGCAGTACGAGGAAT
>PHBS01000141.1 GCA_002841995.1 Chloroflexi bacterium HGW-Chloroflexi-8 | reverse complement strand
CCGGGTTATGCTGGATAAACATGGCTCGCATTCGCAAGTCGCTGTGACTGCTGTAATGACAGCATTCGTGTCTGGTCTCGAACTGGCGGATTGGTCACTGAGAAAATATCGAAAAAGCCCGTGGCTGCGGTGCGCCGCCGATGCATGCAGGGAAGCGGTCCTGGGTCAGATCATTAAACCTGGTCTGTTTACGCGGTTTTTGTTGAGCAGCGCTGTACTTGCTGCACTCTTTTCCCTGACATCACTTATCATGCCGGTCCTTTTTCCGTTCGACGTAGAAAAATATCTCAAATTTCATTACACCAAGACACACAAGCAGACCCTGCTCTTGTTGAACCTCTTTTTGAAGGATAGCCTTAATCGCGGAATCCCGGTAACCAATATCCAAAACCTGCTCGATGGTCTACAGACGTATTGATATAAAGGAACAGGATGCCCAACATCAAGGTTAATTGATAAAACTGTTTCCAATACATAGGGGGAACAGGCAACTCGTCCATTGGATAAAGGTTTTCTTAATAATATAAGAAAATACTTTTTGGCGGATTGCCTTGAAAAGTTATCCGGGAGTTTTTTTAGGTAATCGGAAAGATTGACCCTTCAAAAATGTTAGTTAACAAAAGTGATTGTGTATAATACGCTCAGGTTGGTTATAGTTAATTGTTTGAAGTATGCAATGTAATTGCAATAAAATGTACTTCTAATCGCTGGCTATACGGGAAAATCACAGCGTATCAAGAGTCAATATTGATAATCGTTAGGTAAAGCCTTGGGTTCATCAATGGCTGCTAATTAAACAAATCATTAAGAAATAAACGGAGAAAATTATGTCAAAGATAAAAACCAATCCCCCAGAAGATGAAGTTCTTAAAGATCAAGTTTCTTCTGAACTTGATTCAGCCAAACAACTGGCTAAATCATTGAATATTGAAGAAGTCAAGAGTGGAGAATGGTTTATTGGTCTTTTGCGAAAAGTGATTCAAACTTATGACCGCAATGCCAGAGCAAAATATTTTCAGCAAAAATATCCAGGTCTACCGCCGGATGATATTGCCGATATTCTAACCACTGTTACTGTCCGATATGCGACTATCGCTGGAGCCGTTGCTGGGGCATCAGCAACAGCGAATCAGATAGCAGCGTTAAGTTCAGCGGGGATGACAGCGGCACTATTTTTTGGTTCCATCGGGGCGGAGATGCTTTATCTGTCTCAAATTCAAATGCGCTTGGTACTAGATCTTTCGGTTGTCTATGACCTCCATCTTGATCCAGAAGACCCGGAAGATGTTTTGATGATTTTTGGTTACGCGTTAGGAGTGACGCCGACCGAAATGGTTGGTAAGGGACTGCAAATTGCAGCCGGAGCAGGCGCTAAAGGGGTTGTAAAAAAATATATAAGCAAAGGAACGCTTAAATCCCTCCAAGATTTTGCACGTCGACTAGGTTTCAAGATTTTACAGCGTACTATTCTTAAATATGCTGTACCTGTTGCTTCTGCAGCAGTGGGGAGCAGTTATAACTACGCTACAACGAAATCGGTAGGGAGAATTGCCAAAGCTCATTTTAAGAACCGAGGTAAAGTTTCGGATGAATTGCGTGTTTTAGTATCGCGTCAATACACCTACGATTTAGTTTTTCCCGCCGCAGTCATGTATGTCGCCCAAGTTGATGGGCAATTTTCAGCAAAAGAAAAAGAATTTTACAAAGCAGTTTTGTCTCGCATGTCATTTGACGAACATACCCAAGCTGAATTTCAAAAAATGATTGCAAGTGAGGATAATATTCTTAAGGCTATTGGTAAAATTGATGATGAAGAAGTTAGGCATAGTTTGATGGAAACTTTGGTATTGATGACTATTTATGATGGCAAATTGGCCGAAAAAGAACGAGAGTTTTTAGGAAGTGTAGCAGAGCAATTAAATGTACCTTTGGATTTTGCTGAAGTTGAACGACGTGCTCAGGATTACCAGATTGTTATACAGAAGAACTTTTTTGAAAAAACCGCAGAAATTACCGGTGGAGCAGCAGCTAAAGCTATAGGTGTTGCAGGGCAAGCGGCTAGTGGTGTAAAAAATACAGCCACGGGTGCTGGAGAAAAAGTTAAAGGGGTATTCGGTAAGGTTCATATCCACAAGAAAGAAGATGAGAAAAAACCTGCTCAGTCAAAAAATGCAACCATAACTTGCTTAAAATGTGGAGAAGAAGTTCCTGCAGAGTATAAATTTTGCCCAGCTTGCGGACAATCGATGGCTACTGATAAAAGCTGTGTTTCTTGTCGTAAACAAATTCCAATTGATTTTTCTTTTTGTCCGCACTGTGGTACAGCACAGGCTTAACAAGATTAATCTCACCATTTTAGGATCGTTTCCTCGTAAAGTACCGTTAACCATTACGTGCACTTGAAGAGTGGGATTCTGCGTGGCAAGCCCAATAGGCAGTCAGGTATTTTCTTAGCACTCTCAAACACTACAAATGAAAACTGTCAGGTATTAAAAACGTCAACTCCAGGATGACAAGGCGAATTCATTGATACAGGAGGGAAAATTGGAGTTGATGAACCGCAAATGAACCTCAATCAAACCACAAATGAACATGAATGCCCACCTGCGGGTACAAAACGAACCACAGATGAACACGAATAAACACGGATGGAATAGGAAGAAATCATTGCTTAAAGGATCATTAATGGACATCGAAATGAAAAACCAATACGACCATATACCTGAAAAACTAAATGATTTATCAAATAAAATTATTGGTTGTGCTTTTACGGTGAGCAATACGTTGGGTGCGGGTTTTCTGGAAAAGGTATATGAGAACGCTTTCGCAATCGAACTTCGAAATGTGAATTTACATGTCGAACAACAGTTTCCCCTTAAAGTGCTTTATCATGGAATTGTGGTGGGGGATTATTTTGTAGACCTGTTGGTCGAAAATAAAATATTGATTGAATTAAAGACAATTAATGCGATAACCGAGGTTCATCAGGCGCAGTGTATCAATTATTTAAAAGCAACTGGCTACCGGCTTTGCCCTTTGATCAACTTCGCCAGACCAAAAATTGAAATCAAAAGAATTGTTTTGTAACCACGGATGAACACAAATCAACACAGATAAAAAATTTTTGGTTTAAGAACTAATGTAAATGCAACTCAAAATATATTAAATCATAGACACGATAAAGAATTTCTTTAAAATCGTGTTCATCTGTGTTTATTTGTGGTTAAATTATATAATCATCCCTTGAGGTAATTCGCATGAAAAAGATTCCTGTTTCCATTCTTGGTGCAACCGGCGCGGTTGGACAACGATTTGTAGAGCTGCTGGCTCGGCATCCTTATTTCGAAATTGTCGCCCTATCCGGCTCGGATCGCAGTGTTGGTAAAACATATGCTCAAGCCTGCAACTGGGTCCTGACCGGATCGATGCCTGAATCCGTGCGGGAAATGGTGATTCTTCCCACCAATACAGATCTGCCCGGTAAAGTAGCATTTTCAGCCTTACCTGCCCCCATCGCGAAAGAACTCGAGCCCCTTCTGGCTGCCAATGGTTACGCGGTTTGTTCGAATGCCTCTGCCTTGCGTCTGACTCCCGGTGTACCGTTACTGATCCCGGAGATTAATGCGGATCATCTGGCCATGATCCCCTTACAGCACACTATGCTCGGTTGGAAAGGTCTGGCAGTCACCAGCCCGAATTGCACAACCAATGGCATTGCCATGACGCTCAAACCACTGGATGATGCCTTTGGTGTGGAAACAGTCTTTGCCAGCAGCATGCAAGCCATATCAGGAGCAGGCTACCCTGGTTTGCCTTCCCTGGATATTCTCGATAATGTCATCCCTTACATTCAGGGCGAAGAAGAAAAAATTCAAACCGAGACCAATATACTTCTCGGAAAGATCGTAAATGGACATCGGCTCGATGCTTCGATTCAAATTAGCGCCCATGCCAATCGTGTTTCTGTCGTGGATGGACACACCATTGCTCTATCCGTGAAATTCAAAAATAAGCCTGGTGTTAATGACGCCATTCGTGTTTTGGAGGATTTCCGGGGTCCGGCTGAAGTGAATGAAATGCCCAGTGCTCCGAAACACCCGATCGTTGTACGCTATGAAAATAACCGGCCACAACCCCGCCGGGACCGGGATGCCGGTGATGGGATGAGCGTCAGTGTGGGACGCATTCGACCCTGCAACATTTTGGATTTACGCATGGTGTGTGTCGTCCATAACACCATTCGTGGAGCAGCCGGTGGCTCGATATTGAATGCAGAATTATTGGCCGCGAAAGGATTTTTGGATTGATGATTACACATGGTCTTTCCAGTTTATCGGAATTCCTTGGGGACCGGGTCGTATATCGCAACCTGGATGTACAGGATCGGTCTCTTCCCCGCTTAAAAGCCATTGTTCAAAAAATTGGGCTTCCTGAAAATCGAATTCCGCGCAAGGCTGAACTTGCCTACGGGCAAATTGTCGCAACTCTCCTCCAAATGACCTGCGAGATCGATCATCCGGGTCAGTCCATCCTCAATCTGGTCTTTATTGGGGATACGCGCATGAATGATGGAACTGCGTTTGTTAACATTTGCAAGTCCGGAAAATGGAATGGAATTGCCTTTATTGCCAGTGAGAAAGATCCCCCAGAAAACCTGAACAGAGATCCGGGCTTTGAATTTCCGCTATACATCGCCAATCGGTGGTCATTGTTAAACACCTTTGAAGATACCTGCCGCAAGCACGATATTGAGATTTCTACCGATACGGCTGTGGTTTTTGACCTTGATAAGACATCACTGGGGGCACGAGGTCGAAATGATGCGGCAATTGATAATGCCCGCACCCAGGCAGCCGAGGATGTGGTTCGCGAGATATTAGGTGCGGATTTTGATCTGGAAGTATTCTCTCGCACCTATGCGATGTTTAATCAGGTGGAATTCCATTCTTTCACCACCGATAATCAGGATTATCTGGTCTACCTGTGCCTGTTAGCCACAGCAGGGGTCATCGATTCTGATCGTCTGACGGAACAGGTTCGTTCGGGGTCGTTACGTTCCTTTGAGGCATTTGCCAATATTATACAGGCTCGTCAGCCTGAGATGCCGGTTGCCATTAAAGAAACGCAGGCAGATTTTTTCCTTTGTCTTCAAAAAGGGGACCCGACTCCCTTCAAAGCCTTTCGGCGCAGGGAGTATATCAACACTGTCACCGCGATGCGAACTCCGCCTGCTTTTGATGTGGAACAACTTAATCACACCATATGCATTACAGAGGAAGTCCGCCAGTTTGCACTTTTCTGTATCTCACGCGGCGCGCTTCTATTTGGTCTTTCTGACAAACCGGATGAAGCATCTTTACCGGGTGAAGAATTAGCTATGCAAGGCTACCGCCCATTGCACCGCACCCCAATGCTTTCGGTATCCCTGAAATGAGCTTATTAGGCATGACAGATTGCCTGGCAGTACGCGAACTGCTGGAAAAAGGTGAAATCGATCTCGATTATCTGGAAGTGCATGGTCCATTTCTGGAGGATGCACGTACGGTTTTCCCGGTTTTCCCGATGCTTTTGCACAACAGCCTGTACCATTGGTCACTCAGCCATCCGGATGGATTGCAACATATGGAAGCAGGACCAAAAACCATTGAACGGCTCAGGTTAGCGAGATCGCCCTGGTACAGTCTTCATCTTGGATTTTCTTGCAATGAGGTTGATTTCAGCGATGAGGCTATTCAGGCACTTTCTCCAACTTTACCGGAGGATACAATCTTTGACCGCATGAGTAATGTGTTAACACAGCTCACAGCGCTTCTTCCGGTTCCGGTTTTGATTGAAAACATGGACTATAACCCGACCGGTGCCTATGAAACTGTCTGCCGGCCGGATTTTATCCGTAGGATTCTGGAGCATACCAATACATTTTTCTTGTTGGATCTAGCCCATGCAAGGGTGACTGCCAGCGCAAATGGAATCCCGGTAGAAGAATATCTGGCTCAACTACCACTTGAAAAAGTGCGCCAAATTCACCTGAATCGTCCCGGATGGCAAGAACTTCGCCTGGTCGATGCACACCTGGCTTTGGAAGAAGAAGATTATGCGTTATTTGAATCCGTATTCGAACGAACGCATCCATGGGCAGTAACATTGGAGTACAACCGTGATAAAAACAGGATAGCAGGACAAGTTCAGCAATTACGGCAAATTATGGGGAAAGCATTGGGTGAATGAAAAATGTACAACATTTTCCGGAATTTCTGCGGATAAATGTGGATTCAACTCTCAATTCCTCAATTGTAGTAAAATCCTACTGTTAACTTAATAATTGGAGCCGAATTAATGGAATTTATCAAATTAGCAATCGACTTTGTCCTGCATATGAATAAATATCTGGACATGATTATCCAGAGTACAGGTAACCTGACTTACCTGATCCTTTTCTTCGTGATCTTCATTGAGACCGGGTTGGTGGTTACACCCTTCCTGCCAGGAGATTCCCTGCTCTTTGCCGCCGGAACTTTTGCCGGGATGGGATCACTTAATATCTGGATCCTCTTTTTCTCCCTTGCTACGGCAGCTATTTTGGGCGACACCGCCAATTATTGGATCGGTCACAAATTAGGAGACCGGGTTTTTGACATGAATTCACGACTGATTAAACGTGAATATCTTGAGAAAACTCAGGCGTTTTATGAAAAACACGGTGGGAAAACCATTTTTTTGGCGCGTTTCATTCCGATAATTCGGACCTTTGCCCCTTTCATTGCAGGTGTGGGGAAAATGCGGTATGGCTATTTTATTACCTATAATTTTGTCGGTGGCGTGGTCTGGACTGCATTGATGCTCTTTGCCGGATACTTTTTTGGTACCCAAAAATTTGTCCAGGATAATTTTTCCATTGTTATCATTGCCATTATCGTTATTTCGGTTCTGCCGGCTGTAATCGAATGGCTGCGCAATCGAAAAGCACCGCTGCCGCCCGTCAAACAATTAAGTGATGAGTAGCGGTAATTACTCACAGGTCATAATTTGCGGTTTTTGATTAACTGAACATTCTGACTCTTTATGTGTAATTATCACGAACCACCTTTTTTGCTGCTTTCCAATTCCTTAGCATATACATACCCTGTAGCAATGGAAAATAGAATGCGTTATAGTATGATTCACAGCAACCATTCAAATACTGCTGGAGGGAATACTTGAAGCGAGAAACCTTACAACGAATCATAAAATATCTGCTTGCTCACCTTACGGATCTGCGCTTTATTGGTGTGGAAAATATCCCGACATCTGGCGGTGCAATTGTCGCGACCAATCACATGAGTCGCATGGATATCCCTGTGCTTTTCGTAAATCCTGTCCGGCCAGAGATAACAGCCCTGGTTGCCGATAAATATGTCAACTTCCCGGTCATTGGCTGGCTTTCAAGAGTGGCAGGGGCAATTTTTATTGATCGGGAACGCGCGGATTTTGGCGCTTTTCGTGAAGCACAGAAACTGATCAAAGCGGGAATCCCAATGGGAATTGCACCGGAAGGCACACGCAGCACTACCTCTCAATTAATTGAGGGTAAATCCGGCATGATTTTGCTGGCAATCAAAACCGGCACACCCATTGTTCCTGTGGGTTTGGCGGGTACCGAAGACTCCTTTAAGAGGCTATTTACATTCCGTAAACCACATATCACTGCCCGTTTTGGAAAAACATTTACCATAACCGACCTGCCACGTGAGAATCGGGAAGAGGCATTGCAATTGGCGACCGATGAAGTGATGTGTCGCATTGCCGCCTTGCTTCCGGAAAAGTATTGGGGGTTTTATAAGGACCATCCACGTTTACGGGAACTGGTTGCTGAGCAAGGTGGCCCGGTAGTTTAAGGTTTAGCACGGGTTAATTTTTTCTATTCAAGTTTTTAATCATGAAGTTGATAATTTGTGCTATTCTTGTTAACAGTTGATCATGCCTATTTCTGATGATTGGTACGAAAAATGCACTAATTAATGAAACTGGAATTTGCTTCCAGTCATCATGGATCAGGAGGAAAGAATGAAAAAAGCCAGATTTTTGACAGTCATCTTTATCTTATTGGTATTTGTTTTAACTGCTTGCACCTCTGCGAGCAAGGGTACTGAAAAATCCAAAAAATTAGGAAAAGCACCTGCCATTCCTGCAAGCGTAGCCTATCTTGATGGTGAACAAGTTTACTTTATTTATACCGAAATTTCCGATGCCGGATTGGCGGAAATATTGACCCAAAAGATGGAGTTTCCTGTAGTGGTTGTGCCTTTGCTGACCAAGTCTTCCTACGAAGTCACATCCGGTGTCTACGTTTTCAAGAATGGTGTCGAAGGAAAGGGACCGCTGGACTTTCAGCTGAACGTTTTGGATAATCCACCTGGTACAGATGGATACACTCCGTTGCGAAGACTCTATTTTGTTTCCTGGAATACTGGCAGCACAGCAAGAGAAATAAAATCGCTCGCTGATTTAAATGTTGCGGAAAAAGCCCGTGAGTTAACCATTACTGAATCCACGATTATTGCAAATATGCCAATTATCACCTGGCCTGGTGGTTCAAGATAAGCTTCTCATAAAAATGCAACTTTCGGCATCGGGTGTTTTTCTTGTTATCGCCCGATGCTTTGATTTGCATATGGATCCTCATTTGTACAACCTCTCCATCAGAAATGCCGGATCGGTTATACTCACTTAACGAGGTGCACGAAAATGATGCAATCAGGATTCTGGTGGATTCTCTTCTCAATCGGATTATATGGCATTATCCATAGTGTTTTGGCATCACATTCCGTTAAGAGGTGGGTAGAAAAGCGGGTTGGGACAAATATTTATCAGCGCTATTACCGTTTATTCTTCTCCCTGCAAGCCTTTTTTCTTTTTTTGCCAATTCTTGC
This sequence comes from Chloroflexi bacterium HGW-Chloroflexi-8, assembly GCA_002841995.1. GTDB lineage: Bacteria > Chloroflexota > Anaerolineae > Anaerolineales > Anaerolineaceae > UBA6170. Next base: position 1,829 of record PHBS01000141.1, on the reverse strand, counting down.
CCTGGTTGTTCTACTGCCAGATGTGGCTATTTATCGAATCCCACGACCCTGGGTTTGGTTGACTTTAATTATTCAATTTGGTGCGGTTTATCTTTTATTGAACAGCATTTTTCAAACAGGGGCTTTACGCTTTACCGGATTTGCACAGGCATTTAATATCAAAGGAGCGACACGTTCATTGCCCCTGGTTGAGCGGGGCATGTACCGGTTTGTGCGCCATCCGATTTATACCTGCATGTTTGTAATCACCTGGCTTTTTCCAATTATGAGCTGGAATGTTCTTGCCATCGCGTTGGGTGTTAGCGCATACAATATCATTGGTGCGCATCTGGAAGAACGCAAATTGCTGCAAGAGTTTGGAGAAGCTTACAATGAGTACAGGCGCAAAACACCTTTTATGTTTCCTGGACTTAAACTTTCCAAATAATCAATCACGTTGATTGATTAAATTTATTTGCATCTCCCTATCACAGAATCAGCCAGACCTGCTTTTTTCAATTTGGTTGTGTGAACAAAGTGTTATTGAGAAAAAAATGTTTCGTCATTTTTTCGTCAGGCAATTCAGGTTGATCTGGTGTAAAATCAATAAATCCCAATAAATTTAATCCAAAATTTTTCGGAGAGAGTGTCCTATGACAGTTGCACCTGAACGTACAAATTTAACTCGTTACGCCTGGTTGTCGGTTGCTGTAGCGGTTTTAACGATCGGGTTAAAATCGACCGCTTATTTTATGACGGGTTCGGTTGGTCTTCTTTCGGATGCGCTCGAATCGGTTGTCAACCTGGTGGGAGCGCTGATGGCGCTGGCCATGTTGACCATTGCAGCGCGGCCTGCAGATAAGAACCATTCTTATGGTCACAATAAGGCCGAGTATTTTTCGAGTGGTGTCGAAGGAACGCTCATCCTCGTTGCGGCGGCGAGTATTGCATTCACCGCTATCGAGCGATTAATTAACCCCAAACCGCTGGAACAGATTGGAATCGGTTTACTCGTCTCCATCGTTGCCTCTGCTGCTAATTTAGGTGTCGCTTTGGTGCTAAAACGCGTGGGAAAACAATATAACTCAATCACTCTAATCGCTGACTCTAAACATCTGATGACGGATGTGTGGACATCTGCAGGCGTCATCGTGGGTGTTGGTGCAGTGGCGTTGATCCGTTGGCAACCGCTTGATTCGATCGTTGCCATCCTGGTTGCAATCAATATCATCAATACAGGTTATAAAATTGTCAAAGATTCCGTTTCTGGTTTGATGGATAGTTCCATTTCAAGCCCGGACCTCAAAGTCGTTGAAGATATATTAAAAACTTACGAAGGACAGGAAATTAAATTTCATGCACTGCGAACCCGTCAATCCGCTTCTGTGAGATTTATTTCCATGCACGTATTGGTCCCACCTGCCTGGACAGTTGAAGCTGGGCACAAGCTGGTTAATGAAATTGAAGAGAAGTTGGGCAATGCGCTTCCCGGATGTATGGTTCTGACCCATCTGGAACCCCTGGATGATCCTTCCGCGTATGACGAAATGGAGTTTTACCAGTAGAACCTGAGGTCGAAAACCCGTGTTATTGTGTTTATCTTAAAAAACCAGGTTTCTTAACGCCCTCACGAGTATTATCTAGGGATGAAACCTGGTTTTATGTTTGCGTCTGTGAAAGACGAAACCCGAGCTTGTTTTCATCTTGAAAAACCAGGTTTCTTAACGCCCTCACGAGGCTTATCTAGGGATGAAACCTGGTTTTATATTTGCGTCTGTGAAAGACGAAACCCGAGCTTGTTTTCATCTTGAAAAACCAGGTTTCTTAACGCCCTCACGAGGCTTATCTAA
>PHBS01000140.1 GCA_002841995.1 Chloroflexi bacterium HGW-Chloroflexi-8 | reverse complement strand
ATTCCAAGCCAATTTTGGATATTACCCCAATGGAACACCTACACCGGAAAATACTGTAGTTCCAGTTCCCACTTCTACAATGAATCCAACTCAATACGCTATCATCACAGCTACTCCTACAGTTGAACCAACAGCAACAGTTGTATTGCCAACAACGACACCGGAATCCGTTGAAACTACTCCAGAAGTGACAGCAACGCCTGCTATGACTTCAACCACTGTCCCGACAGCAACCCCCTATACACAAGAGGGTTATGAAACCCAATTCAAAAATATGGTTGATAGTTATGCAGCAATTGATTTTTCGGAATCTGATTTATTAAAATTAATGAAAACACAATTACTTGGCAAAAAGGTTCTAGAGGAGATCACCAAAGAAGTTGCCAAAGAGGAAGAACAAGTTTGGGCTCGCCATATCTTAGTAGCCACATTAGAAGAAGCTTTAGCAGTCAAACAACGACTGGACAATGGTGAAGATTTCGCTGCTCTGGCCGTAGAGTTGTCAACAGATACTGCAAACAAAAATACCGGCGGTGATTTAGGGTGGTTTATCCGTGGAGTAATGGATCCTGCTTTTGAAGAAGCAGCATTTTCACTAAATATCGGTGAAATCAGTAATCCGGTCCAATCTGGTTCTGGTTACCATATTATTCAACTCATCGGTAAAGAAGTTCGACCATTAACTTCATCGGACCTGGATACTAAGAAATCAAAAGTTTTTAATGAGTGGTTAACCTCAGAAAAAGAAAAACTTACGATTGAAAAGTATGATACTATCTGGAAAGCAATAGTTCCTTCTGAACCAGCATTTATTCAATAGAAAGCAACAATAAAAAAAGTGAGCCTTTAATCGGCTCACTTTTTTTTATTTAACCATCTCTTCACTAACTTCATCTAATTTAAGCGAAATCATTTGACTTGTTGAGTCCCTACCCATCGTAATTCCGTAAATCACATCTGCAACCTGGACCGTATTACGATTATGCGTAATCACGATAAATTGAATTTTTTCACTGAGGCTTTTTAACAAATCACAAAATCGTCCTACATTTGCTTCATCTAATGCCGCATCAACTTCATCAAGTACACAAAAAGGAGTTGGCGATACTTTTAATAATGCAAATATCAAAGCAACTGCAGTCAAACTTCGCTCTCCCCCTGATAAAAGAGAAAGACCTTGTTCACGTCTGCCAGGCAGGCGAGCTTCAATGTCAATGCCAGTGAGATAAAAATTCTCTTCATCAGTGAGGATCAATTTCGCGGTTCCACCACCAAATAACTGCGTAAAAATATCTTTAAACTCAATCGCTACAGCATCAAAAGTTTTCCTGAACTCTCTTTGCATTAATTCATCAAGTTCAGAAATCACCTGGCGTAGATCTTCATCAGCCTTTTTGAGATCATCCACTTGGGAAGTCATAAATTCAAACCGCTCTTTGACTGAGGTAAACTCTTCATTCGCGTCTGGATTAATTGGACCTATTCTTCGTAAATGAGCCCTTTGACGCAATATGTTCTCTTCCAAATCTACATCAATACTTTCTCGATTGGGTAATTGTTCTACCAATCCATCGAATGGTAATGGATTTGGACCACTGATGTTGGTTGAGTACTCAAATTCAACGAGTCCAAAATCCTCTTCAATCCGATGTTGTAAATTCTGTAATGTATCCTTATTTCGTGCAAATTCTAATTGAGCCTGGGATGCATATCTTTCTGCGATTGCCACTCCTTGGTGAGCATTACTTTGTTCTTCCTGCAAAACAGCGTATGAATTTTCTACGAATTTTAATTTTTCTTCTGAAGGGAAAATTTTCTTTTGAATCTCTTCAATCTGAATTTGAATTTCCTGTTCCTTTGCCAAAAGAAGTGCTTTTTGATCATCCAGATCTTCCGTTGCCATCTCAAGATCTTCAAGTCGTCTTTTCATCATCTGTTGTCGTTGTTGACCTTGTTTCAATAATAATTCAAATTCCTGAAATCTTTTTTGTGATTCATTTGCAGCTCTTTCTGAGACTGCAGAATTCGTTCTCCAATGGACCAGGTCGGCTTGCATTTCTTCTATTGGCAATTCATCCAGCTTCTGCGAGGATTCTCTTACCTTTAGTCTAAGTTGTTCGCATTTTTTCTCGAACTCACTTAATTCAGAATTCACATTCACAATTAATTGATCGCTTTGATTAATCTGTTGTTCAACAATCTGGATTTGAGATTTTAACCATTCATTTCTTTGTTTTGCTTGTTCAAAAGCGAGGTTGGATTGGTGAACAATTTTCAACTTTTCTTGTGATTCCCGATCAAAATTCTGTAATTGAATCCTATATTTCTGTAATTCAGCCCTTTTTTTTGTCATTAAATCTTCATTTTGATTGGAAGATTCTTCTAATGTTTTTAACTGATTTTGAATTTGGTCCAAACTTAATTGAAGTTCCTTTTTTTGACGAGGTCGGGAAATCACAATCGACTTATTTTCTTTCCCCGCAATAACTGCCCCACTCCCATTAAAAATTTCACCATCCATTGTTACAACGCGCCCATTTAGAGGCAGATTTTTCAATAACGATTGAGCAACCTTCCTATTTTCAACAATAATCGTATTTTCCAATAATAAATTAATTGCAGAAGATATATTTTCATTCCAACTTATGAGATCATTCGCTCTTCCAAAAATACCATCTCCTGTTTGGACATTGATTTTCTCATTGGATTTCAACCTCGAAATTGGCATGATGACTGCTCTGCCCTTGTCTTCTAAGGACAATAAATGCATTGCCGCATCCGGATCAGACTGATCTAAAAGCACAATTGCGTCGAGATATTCCCCCAAAGAAGCAGTAATTGCAGATTCATACTTTTTTGGTACTTCGATAAAGCTACTTAAAGGCATATATTTTCCAGGAATGCTTCCCTTCCTGGATGCAGTTAATATTGTCTTTGCCCCCTGATTCATGCCTGCCAATGAGGATTCAGCCTGATCAAGTATTTCTATTTGTGCAGTAAGTCGAGCCAATTCTGAATTATGCTTATTGACATCTTTTCGAAAGTCATTATTTTTTTCCTCAAGTTCTTTAATTTCCTGACTCGAGATATTGATTTTTGTTACTATTTTCTTTCTTTCTTCTTCGTTTTGTATTTCTGTCGATTCAAGTTGATTATATTTTTGTTTAACTTCGTCAAATACTTTTTGAGAAGCGGCGTATTCCAAATTTATTTTTTCCAGATTAAGCTTTAATGTCGCAATTCTTTCTTGCAGCTCGTTTCTTTTTGCCTTTAGTTCGACTGATTTTGTCTCAGATTGGACCAATTCTCTTCGATAATCCCGAACTATTTTTTCAATTTTTTCCCGATCCTGCCTTCGTAATTCAAGGCTGCTTTGAAAAGTATGCATTTGTTGGATAGCATCCTGCGACTCTTTAACCAACTGTTCATAATCATTTCTTAATCTTGTAATCGTTAGTTCTCGCTCGATCAATTCTTCTTCGACCCGAAGCATGTCGGATTGCAAATTTTGCCTTTGATCTTTGGTGGATCTTTGACGTTCATCCAGGACCGCTAATTCTTTACTGATTTGTTCTCTATATTTATGCTGGTCAGATGATTGTGAATGCCAATCATTTAATTGTTCTCTTATTTCAAACAATTCTTTTCTTAAGGATGATATCTGCACATCAAATTTTTCATAATTTTCCCGGGCATCTGATAAAACAGATTCTCGCTCGTGCAAAGACTGTTTGGAATGAGATAATTCATTTTGAGCTTTATGCCAATGATACCCATACCATTCCCGTAACAATATTTGCAGATCAGTCTGTATGGTTTTGTACTCAATAAAACGTCTTGCCTGTCTTTCAAGACTTCTTAATCTGGGCTCCAATTCACTTAATATATCTTTTACCCGTTCTAAATTTCGCCGAGTTTGATCCAGCCGATTGAGAGCTTCTTCCCTTCTTGTTCGATATAAACCAATCCCGGCAGCCTCTTCAAAAAATTTTCTACGTTCGTCAGGGCGAATTGATAAAGCAGAATCAACCAGACCCTGACCAATTAATGTATAGGTCCTTTCTGCCAATCCGGATTGCGCCAATAATTCTTGAATATCACGTAATCTGATTTTTTGTCCATTAAGAAGATATTCATTCTGGCCGTCACGATAAGCTCTTCGTGTCACCGAGACCTCTGAGAAATCAATAGGTAACCAATTATCTTCATTATCAAATGTTATTGTTGCAGATGCCATTCCTGCACGAGGTCGTGAATCAGACCCGATAAAAATCATGTCTTCGGTTTTACGTCCCCTTAACAACCGAAAAGATTGCTCACCCAATACCCAGCGTATTGCATCAGCAATATTCGATTTTCCTGATCCGTTTGGACCTACAATTGCAGTTATTTTCCCTGGAAATTCAAAACTTACCTTACTCGCGAAAGTCTTATAACCATGTAATTCAAGATTTTTTAGACGAGATGTCATTTTAAGCCCTATTCCCCATTGCGAAAACTCTCATGATGCATGGAATCCTTATCCTGGAGAATCCCCATTTTCACAAGTGCAAGGTGGGCAGCAGCCTTGGCTGCAGATTGTTTGCTTTGACCACTGCCTGTGCCAAATGGTTTGCCATCCAACAACACTTCTACTTCAAATATCTTGGAGTGATCAGGTCCTGAGGAGCTCTTGGTCACATATTGAGGGGCAGGATAACCCTGTGATTGTGCCCATTCCTGGAAAAGACTTTTGGGATCTTCATTTTTATTATTTTCAAGAATATCTTCTGAGGCTTCAATTAGCAATTTTTCAATCAAATAATTTACAGCTGGAATTCCTCCATCAAGGTATAACGCACCAATTACTGCTTCGAATGTATCACATAATAGAGCAGGACGCGTCCGTCCACCCGCTTGGGCTTCTCCCCTCCCTAAACGCATAGCCCTTCCTAAATCTAATTTTGCTGCAAATTCAGCGAGTTGTTCAGTATGTACAAGCGCTGAACGCATTCGGGTCAAATCACCTTCAGGCATTTCTGGAAAACGGTGATATAACCACGCACCAACAATAAAATCAAGAACAGCATCTCCCAAAAATTCGAGACGCTCATTATCTTCTAATGCTTCCGTGTGCTCATTTAAATATGAACGATGTGTTAATGCCCGGCTGAGTAACAACCAGTCATTGATCTGTAAGTCTAATCGCTCCGCCAATTCTTGGGGGCTTTCCAATTTCGGAGCCTGGGGTTCGTTTTTCATAAGTCCTCCAAGAACTTATGGCGCGTTAACCACCTCAAACGATTGTATCAAGTAGTTTACGCTCCACCAGTTCCATTTTCTTATAATTAAATTATATGTTCAGTTTTTCAATAAGAACAAGAGAGTTTACTTGGTCTATTCTCCTTTTTTGGGTAAGTAATCTCCTTCAATCCATGTTTCACCATTTGGTCCAATTTCTTTTTTCCAAACAGGTACGACTTCTTTTATTCGATCAATACCATATTTTGCTGCTTCAAATATTCCAGAATTCCGATGACCAGAAGTACATATGACAACAACTGTTGGAGTTCCTGCGTCCATATATCCAATTCTTTGAATCATTACGATTGTTTGAACATCTGACCAACGCTCACGAATTTCATTAGCGATTTGCTCCAGTTTCGAAATCGCCATTGGTCGGTATGATTCATACTCCAATCCAATCGTCTCATATTCTTTTTTCCCATGGGTTTCACCACGAATTATTCCAGTAAAAATGGCAGCAGCTCCTGTACTTTTCCGAGTTGCATCTGCCAATAGCACATTAATATCCAGTGGTTGATCCGTGATGTCAATATGTGTATCCCCACTACCACCACTAACTGGTGGAAAAAAGGCGACTTCTGCCCGATCCGGGACTAACTCTTCATCAAAAGCAAATTGTTGGTTAATGGAGACTATTACGTTTGGTAAAACTTCAGTGATAGCCGGGTATCGAATAGAAATAAATTTACGCAACTCTTTAACGCTGATTCCTGATTCAACCTCAATCTCAATCTTGTTTGTAGCAACTAATTCTTTTAATTTCGCAAAGAACAGAATATTTATTTTCATTTTCTACCTTATATATCCAACCAATAATTATTCATTAATGACATCACCACTTTTTCCACCTCTTTTTTCAACAAGGCGAATATTTTCAATATGTGCTGTCTTTTCAACCGCTTTAACCATATCATATACTGTTAATGCAGCGACTGAAACAGCAGTGAGTGCTTCCATTTCAACCCCGGTTTTACCGAATGTTTTTACCAGCGCTTCAATATTAACAATTGGTAATTTTTCGTCGATCGATAATGTGACTTTTACCTGATTGATTGCCAAAGGATGACAAAGCGGGATCAGCTCGGATGTTTTTTTGGCTGCTTGAATTCCAGCAATTTGGGCCACAGAAAGAACATCCCCTTTTTTCATCAACCCAGCCCGGATCAACTCAACTGTTTCGGGTTTTAGGACAACCTGACCTTTTGCCCTGGCAATCCTTTCTGTTGGGACTTTATCTCCAACATCCACCATATGGGCATTTCCATCTAAATCTATATGCGTTAGAATATTTTTTGTCATGTTGAGATTTTAACATCACCCTTCCAATCGTGCAATCACTTACACAAAAATAAGAATATTTTTACAGGTAATTCTGCTATAATTGCCTTCGTGAGCTTCCAGGTAGCCGGTTATCAGACAGAAGGGTATCTAATTGATACTGAAGTATATCAAGGACCGCTTGATTTATTGTTGGAATTGATTGAAAAAGCGGAATTAGATATAACTCGCCTCGCATTGGCTGAGGTGACAGATCAATACTTGGATTACATGCATAGACTTCAACTTGAAAATCCATCGGAAGTATCTGCCTTCCTGGTTATTGCTTCCCGATTATTACAGATTAAATCGCAAGCTTTGCTTCCAAGACAAACTGATATTCAAGGACTTGAGGAAGAAGAGGATCTAGGAGAAGCGCTCGCAAGGCAACTCATCCTATATAAGCGGTTTAAGGAAATTGCCTACTTACTTTCCGAAAGAGAAACAGAAGGTCTCAGGACCTATCTTCGAATGGCGCCTCCACCAAAATTAAATATCCAGCCAAAACTTGATATTACAGATCTAACATTAGAGCAACTCATTCAGGCTGCAAAAGATATTTTACGGTCTAAACCAGAATTGGCTGAATTGAATTCAGTCGTCAGTATGCCGCGTATTACCATTCGTGATCGGATCCAATCAATTCTTGTAAAGATGCACGACATTAAGAAAATTTCCTTCAGATTGTTGCTTAACAATAAATCATCTCGTGTTGAAATTGTTGTCACCTTTTTAGCTTTACTTGAACTCGTTAAAAGACATATCTTAACTGCTAAGCAAGACTCCCTTTTTGGATCCATTGAGCTAAGTCAGCAGGAAGATGTTAATATTAATCTTGACGAAGAGTTGGAATTTGAAGAATAAAGTAATTTCCTAAAAAATAAATGAGTTAATTCAAATTTTATTCTTTAGAAAATATGTTTTCAGCATCCATTTCGTATGGTAACCGGTTACTCATCCAAACGATCATCAAAGAGATATCATCATCAGAATATGTGATTTCTGGATAGATGTTTCTAAATTCTTCTGTTAATTTTTCAAACGAATCTTCTGCTGGCCACTTTATTAAAAATCCTGGTAATTTGCTTCGGTCTGTTTCGATTGGAAGAATGATCCAACCTTTATCAGTCAACATTTGATTTACTTTTTGAGCCAAATCAGGATTAAGCTCGTACCAGGCAGATAGTATTTCCGCAGAAAAGCTTGCTGATTTTTCAAATAATGAAATACTATTGTTTATCTTATACACAACAGGAGCTTGGGTGCTATCCCGGAAGCCTTGAATCTTTACATTTTTCTTAATAAGAGAATTGATGGATTTTTGACGACTATTTTGCAAAGAAGCAAAATTACTGAATACCGATTTAAATACAACTTTTCGGTATTCTGACAACATAAATTCATTAATCGCATTAAAGGGTAAAAATTCTATTTTTTCATTCATAAAGGAGAATTATAACGAAAAATTTCTATATGGGATATTGAATTTATCTTTCTTTTGCTACTTTTTTGCTGATGTCGTCTAATCTTTCGATTTCCCTTTCATCCAAACTCCAACCAAGCACACTTGAATTTTGGACTGCCTGATCGTGATTTTTTGCTCCGGGAATTGGAAGGACTCCTTTTGCTCTAACCCAATTAATTGCCACTTGCGAGGCACTCATTCCCCCATGATCAGAACCAATTTTTTTTAAAGTGTCAATAAGAGGATTAATCCGAATCAAATCCTGTTTGGAATATTTGCTTGCTCTCATCCCCTTTACCGGATTATTCAAGGAATATTTACCAGATAACAAACCCATACCAATAGGGCTATACCCAATACACTTGATACCCATATCGAGGCAAGTCTTAAGAACCCCATTATCTTCTATGCTTCGATCTAAAAGGCTATATTCTACCTGATTAGAAGCAAGAGTGACCCCTGATTTTATCAATGTATCATATGCTCGCTGCATTTGTTCCACACTAAAATTAGATACACCGACTGCTCTTATTAGATTATTCTGTTGAGCTTCTGCCATGTATTCCATCCAGGTTTCGATTTTCAGTGGTGGAAGTGGCATATGCAATTGATAAAGATCGATATAGCTGCGATTGAGCCTTGTAAGACTACCTCTTAATGCTGATTTAAATGCTTTATGTGTGAGCCTCCAGGGGAAAGGCATAATCTTTGTTGCAATAACAAGTTTTGAATCGGTTTCGCTTACAAATGCTCCCAACAAAGATTCGGATTTTCCTTGTCCATAGACTTCTGCTGTATCAAAAAATGTCAGACCATTATCTAAACTTGAAACAAAGGCGTTTTTGACATCATCTGCTGCATAATTACTACCATAACCCCAATACAAACGGTCGCCCCATGCCCAAGTACCGACTCCAATTTCAATTCCATTAAAAATCGGATGGAATTCTTCATTTTTCTCTACCATGGTTCCCTCACCATAAATTTGTTACATCATTATACATGAACAGACAAATCCAATTATTCAGTCAGCAATGTCACTTGCACAAAACCGGTCATGAACTTAAAATCAAATCTTATGAATAACGATGAAATAACACCTATCCGAAAACAATATTTGGAAATTAAAAAACAATACCCGGATTCGATTGTTTTTTTTCGCTTGGGGGACTTTTATGAAACTTTTGACCGCGATGCAGAAATAACTTCCCGTGAATTAGATATCGTTCTAACATCCAGAAATGTTGCCAAAGGTGTAAGAATTCCAATGGCTGGAATACCTTACCACGCAGTTGAAAATTATCTTTCAAGATTGATTAATAAAGGTCACCATGTTGCCATTGCAGAGCAAATTGGCGAACCAACAGGAAAAGGTCTGGTTCATCGAGAAGTAGTAAGAGTTATTACTCCCGGTACCATTGTTGAGCCAAGTTTGTTAAAAAACGAATGGAACAACTATCTCTTGAGTGCTATTGTGTCTGATAATCACCTTGGTATTGCTTATGTAGATATCACTACAGGTGAATTTTGCTGTACAGAAATTCAAAGCAACAATCCAATGGATGATTTGCTCACTGAGATAACACGTCTTAATCCAGCAGAAGTTTTAACCAATGATTCCTTGAAAATTTCTCGTGAAACAACCAGTCATATTACGATTTTTGCAAATTGGCATTTTGAACTAAGCCGATGTGAAGAAAACCTAAAACAACAATTTAAAACATCAACATTGGAAGGATTTGGAGTATTGGGACTCCCAAATGCGATCCGCGCAGCAGGAGCAATCCTTGATTACCTTCATGACACTCAACCTGCAGCTCTGAAACTACTTTCCAACTTATCTGTTTATGCGACATCAGATTTTATGAACCTCGATTCTGCAACGAGGAGAAATCTGGAATTAACTGAGACCATAAGAAGGAACGAAACTAAAGGTTCGTTATTGCATGTTCTGGATCACTCAGTAACTCCAATGGGACATCGCCTCATCCGTCAATGGGTTTCAAAACCTTTATTAAGAATTAAAGAAATCACAAACAGACAAGATTCAGTTCAATTTTTCATTGATTCTGGTTTACTTAGGGCAGAAATAATCCAAAAATTAAAAAATATAAGTGATTTGGAAAGATTGACATCCAGGGTCATTTCTGGACATGCGAATCCAAGGGATCTGACATCTATCCGTGATACTTTGCAGATTATTCCGGACATTGTGGCCCTTTTAACCAAAGATCAAAAACTTGCAGTGAAAAAAATTGTTGAAAATATTCATGTTTGCCAACAAGAAAAAGAATTATTGCAAGTTGCGATTTCAGATGACCCACCAGCAACACTGCAAAACACAGGAATTATTAGGCCTGGTTATTCAAACGAGCTGGATCAAGTGATTTCTGCATCACAAAACGCTAGAAATTGGATTAATAATCTTGAAAATATTGAAAAGGAAAGAACAGGAATTAAGACTTTAAAAGTAGGATACAACAAAGTCTTTGGATATTTTATTGAAATCACAAGAGCAAATTCAAATCTGGCACCGGTCGAATATATACGCAAACAAACTCTTGTCAACGCTGAAAGATACATTACTCCGGAATTAAAAGAATATGAGACTTTGGTGCTCAACGCAGAAGACCGTATCCGGGAAATTGAGAATCGTTTGTTTAAACAGGTCTGTGAGTCTCT
>PHBS01000139.1 GCA_002841995.1 Chloroflexi bacterium HGW-Chloroflexi-8 | reverse complement strand
ATGCCACGATTTTGAATGTGCCGGTCCGATGGGTTTATCTTTTGTTGATGGCAATGATTGGTTTTAGTGTAGTCATGTTGATGCGGGTGGTCGGTCTGATAATGGTAATTGCATTATTGACGATACCTGCTTCCATTGGGGCAATGTTCCTGCATGAAATTAAGAAAATTATGATTGTTGCCAGCTTGTTGGGGATGGTTTTCACAACCATAGGTCTTTTTTCTTCTTATTTCTTAAATTTAACTTCCGGTGCGACGATTATACTGATCGCAGGAATTGCTTATATCTTCAGTCTGTTCTTTCAATATTTACGTACCAGAACTATACGAAATGTTTGAACACTGAATTTATTAATTGAATATATTTACACTAATTTGATATTTATTGTCATAAATAAGTGATAGATACAATTTACGACAAATAATTCTTGACATTCGATTCAAAATAAGCTATTGTCCACTTATCCTGAAATGCATTAGGAAAAACCAATCTAGGTATTCTTTATACAGGAGGTAGTCTTATGAATTGGCCCCCAATTGATATTCCAGTACTTGGTCGAAGTGGGATTATTGCGCTGGTTGCCCTTTTTCATTTTCCGTTTTTCGTAAATTTTGTTATGGGGGCACCCGTAATTGCAGTAATCAGTGAGTGGTTAGGTAAGCGAACGGGGAACCCATTTTATAATCGTATATCAAAGCATTTGGCCAACATGGCTTTGGTTACCGTAGGGGTAGGTGCCTTCGGGGGAATTGCTTTGGTTGCGACTAATGTTGGATTGTTCCCAAAATTCTTTTCTATGGGAGCTGGTGTTTTCTTTTGGCCATTAATTATCGAAATTGGCGCCTTTATGCTGGAAGCAATTGGTATTGCTTTGTATAAATATACCTGGGATAAATATCACCACACGCCTACACACTATATTATTGGCTTACTCGGTGCTTTTGGTGCCTGGTTTAGCGGGTTTATTATTAATGGCTTGGCTTCATTTATGCTAACTCCCGGGCAATGGGTACAAACCAAGGATGTTTTTGATGCCTGGTTTAATCCATCATTTTTACCGAGCTATCTGCATCGTTGTGTTGCTGCATTTTCAATTACTGGCTTTTTCATGATTATTTACACTTTATGGATGTTTGGCAAAGCGAAATCTGAAGAAGATCATTCCTATGTAAAATGGTCATTACGATACTCGGGAAAATGGGCTTTGATCTCCACTGCTTTACAATTCTTTCCCGGTGTATGGTATCTGACTGCCTTGGAACGCGGAACCAGCCTGGCTGCCCCGGAAGGTAGTGTGGTTCCCAAACTATTAAATGGTCAATTAACATTCTTTTGGTTTGGGGGTATTATCCTGGCGGCAACCGCCATTTTACTGGTTTATTTTTTAAGTGTTCAAAACCCGAAAACTGGTTTGAAATTAGTTGGGCGGCTGGGACTAATTTTGTCAGTCCTTTTGATTCTTACAACCAATGCTTTTATGGGATTCACACGGGAAAGAGCCCGGAAACCGTATCTTGTTTATGGGGCAGTGTACGGGAATCAAATAATGACAGACATGATGACCAAAATGTTTGCTGATGATGAAGCCTCACAACCCGAAGTCGAAGAAGTTGGTGACCCAAAAGAAGGCAAAGTTCTTTTTGAAGCGGGTCCATGCCTGGCCTGTCACAATTTGGAGGGAGTCGGAGGTGTCGTCAAAGCACTGGATGGTGTGGGTACCAGATTATCTGCAGAACAAATTTCTGCATTACTTTCCTCTCCACCAGCTGGTATGCCCCCCTATGGCGGGACAAAAGCCGAAAAAAGCGATTTGGTCGCATTCCTTGAAAGTTTAAAGTAGGAGGATAAAATGGGTCCGAATTTTTCGACATCTTCAAGCAATTGGTTTATCGGAAGTTTTGCAATCCTACATTTCCTGGTAGTCAGTATTGCCGGGTTGGGTCCATTAATTGTTTATTTGATGGAAGGCTCGGCGTTAAAAAACAATAATTCCGAACTCCGGAAATTGGGTAAGCAAATTCTGACTATTATCTCAGAATTAGCTGCAGCGGGGGGAATACTTGGAAGCGGTGTGGTCATTGCTTTGGTTGGTCTGCGACCAATGCCTATTACCCTCGTATTTAATATCTTCTTTTGGTTTATCGTGTTTCAGTTGGTATGTTTCATCGCGGGTATTTCTTTCACCTTTGCATATTATTTTTCCTGGGAAAAGCAAACCAGAAATCATCGAACCTGGGGATTGCTGGCATCCATTTTTCCATTAATTCCTTACATTGTGTTTTCAGCCGCCGTTTCTTTCATTACGACACCAGGAAACTGGCCGGTCACTGGCAACGTCTGGCAGGCAGTTTTTAATCCTTCCATGATTGTTTCGTTATTACATCGCGCTGGGGCAGGCGTCAGTCTATTGGGCGTTTTAATTATCGCGTTGCATATTTTCAGGGTTAAGAAAACCGAATCGGATGAAAAAGCTTACCATCAATATGCAGTCAAATTTGGCTCAAAACTGGCATTACGTGCTTTGGAAGCTCAAGTACTGATCGGTATTATCCGTTACTTTTTTGTATCAGAAGAAGGAAAGAAAATGATATCCGGCGGATCATTAACAGCTATCTGGTCGGTTGGAATTTTAGCTGGCCTCGTAGCCTGGGCATTTCTTTTCTTTAGTTCACGTAAAAAAGAATTAACAAATGGAACGACCTTTTTTCTTGCTGCGCTCATCCCGGTAGTTTTGGCAGTCAGTTTGATGGGAATTACGCGCTCAAAGGAAAGGGGAGAATTTTCAATTCGTGGTGTGATGACACGAATGGATGAAATAGTTACCGTACCGGTAGCCTATCAGGCCGGCGGCGCAAAGACAGGCGAATCAATTTTCAAAGAGAATTGTGGTGCCTGTCATCCGGGATTGGCTGGTGATGCGTTTGCATTGGCAAAACTAAGACACCCGGTTCCTGTTGAATTGGCAACATATTTACGCGATCCTTCGGCTTATAATAAAGCAATGCCACCTTATAAAGGTCCTTTAGAGGATATGAAGGCATTAATTGCTTATTTATTGGATATACCATTAGAGCAAGTCAAAATCGAATAGATTAGAATAGATTATAGGTGAATACGTGGATGATATTATCGTTGAATCAAAAACGATTGCTTTAGTAATTAATCAAAAGCATTATTTGTATAATCGAATAGAACTACCAAAGGAATTTCTGAACTGGCAATCCACAGCAAGATTAAATGCTTTTCAGATGATGGCTGATTTTAATTCTGAGAAAGTGCGTACAATGCCAGCTCATTTACCAGTATTGGCTACTTTTGGCACAGGTGATTTTCCAGTCAACTTAACCTCTCGAGGTATCGGATTGTTACCTAAAGAGGAATTTATCCTTCCTTTATGTGAGTTGATTGAAAAAACCATCTCGGAATCAAAAGGTCAACCCTGGCAAGATACTTTGCCAAAGCGATTGGCAGCCATTCAATCTTTTTATGAGAAACCTGATCGATTTAATTCACAAATGTTGGGTGGGTTGGAAATCTTTGAAGGACAGACGGTTGAGAATCTGAAGAACAATCCTAAAGCGACCTTATTATATAGTGGCGAAGCACCGAAATTTCCAAGTTACCAAATGAACGGAATCATGCGTTTTATTTATCCGGGTGATATCTATTTTCGTTTTTTGCTAGCTGCACGTGAATTATTTGCGAACGATGCTTTCCACATTCATCAGGTTCGTTATCCATTTGGCTATTTGTTTTACCCGACAGAAATCAAAAATAAGACACCTTTTCCAAGGAGGTAAGTTTGTATTCCAAAATCTTTGCCGGTTTGGACGGGTCACACTGGTCTAATTTGGCTGCAAATGCTGCATTGAATATTGCTGAAAAATCAAAAGACTCGCAGCTCATTGGCTGCCATGTTTATGCAGCTGAACTACACCGTACCCGTTTTGAAGAAATGGAGCCTGGCCTTCCAGACCAATACCAGGAAGAAGAACGGCTGAATCGCCTGAGAGATACACACGAATCGTTGATCACAGATGGCTTGGAATTAATTTCCGATTCTTATCTTTCTGAATTGGTAAGACTGGCTCAAGGAAAAGGGATACAGGTTGGCGGTATTACCCCGGAGGGTCGTAATTATTCTGTCATGTTGAAAGAATTGAAAAAAATCCAACCAGATTTGGTGGTGTTGGGGGCAAATGGACATGGTTATGTCCCGGAGAGCCAGATGGGTTCTCTTTGCGAACGTATCCTGATTAATCATCCCTCATCGGATTTACTGGTGTTACGACAAACCTGGGATTTTAAAGGAAAACCAATTGTAGTAGGTATTGATGGCAGCCAAAACAGTTATTTTTCGTTAAGCAAAGCTTTGGAGTTGGCCAGGATGTTTAACACGCATGTTGAAGCAATTGCAGTTTATGATCCTTTTTTCCATGGTAGCGTTTTCAAAGTTATTTCAGATGCTTTACCTAAGGAACAACAACAGCGCTTTAATTTTCCAGCCCAGGAAAAACTTCATGATGAAATCATTGACCGTGGTTTAGAAAAATTGTATCGGGAGGGGTTGGAACGGGCTTCACTTTTAGCAACTCAACAAGGAATCCAACTTAAAACTGAGGTTTTAGCTGGAAAAGTCTATTCCCAGATTCATCATTATGCTCAGCTGCATAATGCCGGTTTAGTCGTTCTTGGACGTTGGGGACTGCACCAGGATCCACTATCACTAATCGGATCCAATACCCATCAATTTGCTCGGCTGGCTAGCACGAATACTTTAATTGTGACTGAACCAGACCACCCAATTGAAGTGCCAGAAATACAACGTCATCAAGAAGCAGAACTTACCTGGACACCAGCAGCAGAAGAAAGATTGCATCGAATTCCATTTTTTGCTCGTGGTATGGCACGCAGATCCATTGAAGAAAAAGCCCGCGAACAAGGCAAATCCATTGTTGATGAGGATTTTATGAAATCGATAGGTAATTTGATGGGTAAGCGGTAATGAAATTAAACGGAAAGTAGAAATTAGAAATTATAGGAAGATAAAAAAATGAGGTTCGCAAAGAACCTCATTTTTATAATCATTTTTTCCAAGTGTTAAAGTCAATTCTTTGCTCAGATTCCTAACCATCTCCATACATTTCTTTATATTTTTCAAGATTTACAGAGGCAATGTAAGGAAGATTTCGGCCTTTTTCATCCAGATCCAGCCCATATCCAACCACGAAATAATCCGGAATAGAAAATCCAAGATAATCGATTTTGATATCGATCTTATGTCGTTCAACTTTATCCAAAAGGGCACAGGTCCGCAGGCTGCGTGGTTTGCGATCCTGAAGTAACCTTCGCACAGTGTGGATGGTATAACCCGTGTCAACAATATCATCGATGAGGATCACATCCCAGCCATTGATATTGGATTTATGGTCAGAATCGATTCGCACAAATCCGCTTGAAGAACTACCGGAATAGGAAGAAACGAGCATAAAATCCATCGTCATGGGTCGTTTTATTTGACGCATGAGATCAGTCACAAACATTACGCTCCCCCGCAAAAGTCCTAATAAAACCAGCTTTTCAGAGTCTTTGTAGTCATTTGTAATCAATTCACCCAAAGTCTGTACTCTATTGCGAATATCTTCTTCGGTGATAATTACTTTATCAATAAATGGATAGGGATATTTAGGAGCAGGAATCATTTTGGTATACCCTCCTTCAGGAACTTCACCCGTTGGATACAGGGTCTATGAATTGGATTGAGGTTGATTATTATAGTCTAATTTTTGTTTGTTCGTCACTACAAAGAGCAGCATTTTTATGAGAGGATTTTTTATCATTCAACAATTAGGAACCTGAATCGGACTTTCACAATTGTTACTTAACAGCACCATATTCTCGAGGATCCAACAAAACAATTAGTCCCATTGCAGCCATATTTGCGTATAATAATGGCGCAAGAAAAGGTGCCCCACGCAGGTATCTTTCCAGCACTTGCCAGTTCGAAATCGTCAAATTTTCATTGAGATGCAGGAAAAAACCTATCACACCAACCAAACCCATCATGACCATGGCAATGAAAAAGATCAACACATCCCCATATTCCAATTTTTCCTTCAGTCCCATTAAAAGAGATACTGTGGCAGCGAATATTGGGGTGATAAACGGTAGCCAAAGCCAGGGGTTTAAATATCCAGTACGGGCATGGTCCAATGCAGCACTAACAAGTGTCACAAGTATCCCGAAGCATACCATCCAGAAATAAGCTTGTGTTTTACTGAATGGCATCTGAATACTTTTTCTGGAAGTTATTTGTAATTTCCCGGTCCCCACAGGATCTTCAATCCAGGCTGCACTAATTCCCAGTACGCCCACCATCACAAAAGCAAGCGGAGCCATGGCTGGGGGTGCCCAGATCAAAAATGAAATCCTCAATCGTTCTAAAATAGGACCATAAGGCAAAATTGCACCACGGGAAATGTGAAAATAGGATCCTAAAAATCCAACAACGATGCTGGCAACAAAGACAATTGTGGCGAGGACATTCGCAAGCCCTCGGTTTCTTTTTGCAAGCATGCCGGCAATTAGCAGTAATATACCAGCAGAAATTCCAAAAACAATCGGGATCCACTCATTCCAACGAATGGTTCCATTTAATACATGGGCTGAGTAGGTATCCAATCCCATGAAAAATTCATTCACAGCAGCAATGATCAAAAAGAGTTGATCCCGGGTGAACGGCAATTTCCTGATTCTTCTTAAAAAAGGTAGAATTTCAGCCAGGTAAAACATGTCTATTTACCACTTTCCTTTTTTTCAGCTGCAATTTCCTTTAGTTCTGTCATGCTATGCAAGATTTCGTAAGCACCATGCCATTGTGTATAATCCGGTCCTTGCATCCAGGCACCAAATTTGGTTGTCCGACCCCAATGATGCCAGAGCTCATAGTGTGTAAAGTCAAAGCTTTCGTCAAAAGGTTCGCTGGTCAATAAATTTGCATTTGCCAGTTCGTCCCGAATAACATTGCTTTCTTTTACAAAGTCGTTGACAGAAAGGGTCGCTGCATCTGCTTTTTCATAGAAATCAGAAATAAAGTTACTGTTATGGCATTCCAGGCAGACACTTTGCATCCTGGACATATTGTCCTGCCAGGCCGGCCGGCGTTCGCTGATTGGTGCAAATAGGTACCAGGATAAACGATCACCAACATCATGGGTTGAACCGACGGCTCCAAATCCGCTCATATGACAAATTTGGCATGTTGCAGCAGGAAAATCGTTCACATCCAGCGTTCCAGGTTCGGCATCCCAATTCCATTCATCGCCCAATGTTGCATATGCAATACCATGAGGTGATTCCTGATAAATTTCCCATTGTGGGTGATCCGGTCCGATGTGGCAGGCATTACATGTTTCAGGTTTTCGAACCTGTTCTAAACTAAATTCGTGTCTTAGGTGGCATTTTTGACATTGTCCAACAGAGCCATCCGGGCTTGGCTTGCCGATATCATGACAGGTTTTACAAGCAAATTCAGTGATGGCTTCCCCTTCCAATTCAAATAACTGAGCGCGGCTTTTATCGGGTGCGTATAGACCTTCTGGAATCGACTCATACATAGCTAATTGAGTGTCCGTCATGCCAACTGTACCGTTATAGGCAACATAAGCAGGTAACCCGTGTCGACTTTGATTAAATTGCATTACCTCTGCAGTGTGGCATTTCTTGCACATTTCTGTGCTGGGTGATTGCAGGACAATGGAACCTTCGTGATCCACAGAACCAGGGGTTCCAGCTTTGACTTCATGACAATCCTGACATTTTACATTTGCTCTGGCCATGCTGCTTACGCCGTATTGTTCAACAATACCGGGCGTTGCATTTTTATGACATTCCACGCAATCATTGTTACTATTCATCAAGACATTTATCTTTTCCGGATCTGCAATTGAGATTGAGCGATTGACGGAGAGAAAGGCGATGATGAAACTCAGGGCTAAAATCAGGACTATTAAACTGATCACAACCGTTTTTTCCCACCATTGTTTTGATCCGCTCGACAATTCTTCCATATTCTCTCCTCTTCAAAAGATTAAAATAAGATTAAAAATATTTTAGATGAAAATCAATATGGTGTAAACCAAATTTTTGTAGCAGAAGAAATAATTTCGAGGAAAATGAATCAAGATCCTTTTTTTTCAGCAGTCTATTCAATAACATTTTATTTGCTGTTTTTTTTGGTAGAATGACAGGAACAAAAAAAGGAAAATGATGAAAATGAATGAGTTTCATTTTGCACTTGAGAATTTAAAAGCTGGTCACCCGGTAATCTTAGCGACAATAATTCGCCAAATGGGTTCTTCCCCCCGCGGAAAAGGTGCCCGATTAGTTATGAATCAAACCAGACAGATTGCTGGGTCTGTGGGTGGGGGACAATTAGAAGAAAGAATTAAGAATTCATTTGAGACTGTTATTACAGACAGAAAAGCCAGAATCTTTGATTTTACGCTTTCAGAAGTTGAGGCTGAATCTCTGGAAATGATCTGCGGTGGAAGCATATCGATCTTAGTGGAGCCAATTCTTCCTGATCAGGAAATATTAATCTCAACCATTCAAAAAATTGTGGATCTTTCTCAAAATCAAAAACATGGCTGGCTAATTAGTCAAATACCAGGGGATGGGCAGGAAATTGATGTCCGGCACGTCTTCATTTCTGCAGAAGGACAAGCAGTTGGAAACCTTGATTTTGGCTTTGAAATTGATTCTGGAACCTTGAAAAACCTTAAACTCGATAAAGCATCACCGTTTGAAATTAATTTCAATAAAGGTTTGCTCTCCGCCCAGGAATTTTCCATCGACGGTCAATATTATTTCATTGAACCAATTGGGAAAATGATAACCTGTTTCATTATTGGTGCCGGTCATATCGCCCAAAAATTAGCACCCCTGGTCAGATTGGTCGGATTTACAACGGTCATTTTGGATGATCGACCGGATTATATTTCTCAGGAAAGATTCCCAACTGCGGACCAAACTATTTTATTGGAAGACTTTCAAAATGTAATCGAACATATTCAGGTTGATCCGGATAGTTTCCTGGTAATTGTGACTCGAGGACATTCTTCGGATAAAGCAGTTTTAGGTCAGGCTCTACAAACTCAGGCTTCTTATATTGGTATGATTGGATCCAGAAGGAAAATCGCATTGATCTTCGAGGCATTGAAGAAAGAGGGATTTGATTCCGGGTTGTTAGATAAAGTCCATTCTCCAATCGGGCTTTCCATCGGGGCAGAGACCCCTGAAGAAATCGCCATTTCAATTGTGGCCGAAATGATTCAGGAACGTGCAAAATTGAAAAAGTAAACGAAAAAGTTAGTTGTCCGGGATCGGATCTTCTGGCAAAATCAGGCCATAAATCCGTGTTTCAACAGGATGATCGATTAATTCAGTCCATTGTTGTGTGGTACTGGCTTCCAAAAGTTTAAACCCAATTTTTGTATATATTCGGCAGGCAGTTTCGTTCTCACTGGTCGTCCCTAAATGAACTCCTGGTATTCCGGCGTCGATTAATTGGTTCAGATAAGTTTGGATGAGGCGGAATCCAATCCCATAACCTCTCCAAAGGTGATCTACATTGATGTGTAAGTGGGCAGGATATTGTTGTAAATTTACGAATGCAATTCGACCGGCCCTTTTCTCCTGGTTAAGTTTGCGATAGTACGTCCAGAATTTTTTCCCTAAATGGTATTTACCGATGATGATTTTCCAAATCACTTTTGGATAAAGAACTTTCCTGGTTATTTTGACTTGTTCGCGGGTGTTAAAACATCCGGTAAGGAAACCAACCACCACATCATCTGCGGTTGCTACCCAGGCGTGTTCGGGTTCAAAGTCTGTATAGTAAGCATAAAAACTATCCTGGAATATGCGTCTATCTTCCAAATAAGTTTCGATCGGTGCGCCAAAAAAAGCTGTATCCGCAGCAATTTGCATTAATCGGTTTCGATCAGAGGACTCATATGGACGTATTGAAAGCATTGATGTTTTAGCGATCCATCTCATTCTTATTCTCCAATCCTATTGGATTTTGCCGTCATGCATGCAGATTATTTGGCGGTGATACATAACCAGGCTGCCAGTAACCGCTACATTATAGGAGGCATAACGAAGGGATTCGATCGATACGATAAAATCACAACCTTTTTGCACATGTTCTGGGAGACCGTTGGCTTCTGAACCAAGAACATAGATTGCTTCGCTTGGATGGGAAAATTGTGCCAATGGGGATCCACCAATCTCAATCCCGACAATTCTTGTTCCAATTGGTCGGTGCACAAGGAAATCTTCCCAGGTGTCGAATGTTCGTAAAGGAATTTGTTGCACAGTTTTAGCGGTGTCACTCACTTGAGATCGACGTGATTTGCCAATAATGAAAATCCCCGCAGCCCCTAATTGGTAAGCAGAACGCCAGAGTGTACCGATATTTTCTGAATGAATTGGTGCATAAATTCCGATTTCAAAGAATGACATTTAGGAAACCTTTCGTATTTATTAATAATTTTTTTCGTATATCAGGATTACAAATGGCGGAATAAGAAAAATATACCGGAAATACACAAATTGATCAAATTACTTGGAATTCACACTTGTTCTCTTGAATTTTCGGGATGAAGTTTACTTAGCACTAAAAATTGCACAACAATTGCGGCCTTTATGCTTGGCAGTATAGAGTGCCTGATCTGCGTGTCCCAATAGCCCCATCACCGAATGTTTCGGACTGTTTGCCAGATCAGCAATTCCGATACTCACAGTTAAATGGATAATTTGACTCTCATATCTTATCTCTGCTTTT
>PHBS01000138.1 GCA_002841995.1 Chloroflexi bacterium HGW-Chloroflexi-8 | reverse complement strand
TATGCAGGAATGATAACGCTGACTAATTGTTCCATCGCTTACTTCCTTGGTATGTATAAAAAAATGCTGGCTTCTTCAAAAACCTTCTCTGGCATCAAATTAAAGGTCTTCTGGAAAGATGCAATATCCGATTCACTGCCACCTTTGATTTTATGAAAAAAAATAAAATAAGTTTTTTCCTTCAAGTAATTTGAGATCAGTTGATTTATTTCAGATTCATAATTTGCGTTTTGTTCTTGTTGCATTGTTAAATATTGCTTCGGAAAGCTAAAAACAACGTTATTTGTGTAATAAAAAACTGGTTCTGGAGCATTACTGATTAAAAAATGATCTTGAGGAAGATTGTTGAGATATTTGATTGATTCATATCTTTTCCATGTCACACTATTAAATCCAATTCCATTTTGAAATGCATTTTTCAGGACAGGAATGTTAATTATCAGGATTCCAACAGTAAAAACTGTAATGAGAATCGAAATTAAATAGGTAATACGATTCGTAGAAGTAATATTCTGATTTTGTATTTTACTGATTATGAGGACTAACAACAAAACGGAGAATAAAACTGGTGAAAGAATTCTTGTATCCAGTGGAATATTTGCATCAAGGAAGGTAATAGAAAAGAAGACAAACAGACAATAGATATAAACAAATATTATGAGTATTTTTTCAATAAATCTGTCTTTTAGTCTTCTGGAAAAAAAAACAAACCAGGAACTAAGCAGGACGAAACCAACAAATAAGAGTGTGGCCACTAACTTAAAAACAGTATGAGCAGAATTTGGAACCAGAAACCATTGCCCCACAGTTGAAAGAATCTGATGAATATGGGAAATGTTGAAAGGATGAAAACTGATCACTCTGCCTGTTGAAGAAATTGCATTTCCTGTCTCTCTCGTCATCCAAAAGTATAAAAATATTGCAGTTGGAGCCGATAAAGCGATCCAACTATAAATCTTTTTCTTCCAATTATTCGACGGGATAAAAAATACGATCAACATTGCTGTCGCCAAAAACGTTACACCAGCATACCTGGCAGATACGGTCAAGCCAAAGAGAATCCCAGAGAGAACCAAATGGTAAAAATTATTGTATTTTTGTGAATTAAAAAATACTAAAAAAGCTGCAAAACCCAAGACGATCATCAATGGTTCGGACCATAACATGTTAAAAATGAATTGAACAACGGCGAAAACTGAAACCAAACTTAAGACTGATAATCTAAAAAAAGGGTTACGATTATCAATTTCTTGCAAAGTTAAATTGGCCAAAATAACAAAACTGATGACCAACAATAAATTCAATAATTTGGCAGCAAGAATTAACGGGATACCTGTTTTGGAAATGAGAACCAAAATAACTGGGAGCAAGGGAGGAAATTGGGTTAATGGTTGGTTAGGAGGCAATCCATATGGTAAGGAAAAACCAGATCCATTATTAAGATTCCATGCTGAACCCAAATATGCAATTGAGTCTGGTGATAAGCCAATACCGTACCTGGTTGTAATGAGATAAATCAAAATCGATAGTAAAAGTGGACCAATCCAAAAGTATTTATCGAATACATGAGTGATTCGAATTTTATTCAATGCGTTAACGTTTTGGAAAGGTGATGACTTGTTTTCCATTTCTAGAGCGGATTGCCTGATTCATTCATGATTTTGATATTTGCCTTGAGATCGCTAATCCCTCTTGACCCACTGGATGACGAGACCGCAAAATCGAGTGCCCGATCAATGCGGTCATAATATCTGGATAAATCTTTATAAGCCAGGTTTACTCCCAATTGATATGTACCTGAAGAAAGATTTAGCTCGAGTGGAAATTCGATGATGGCTTTAGTATTCGCTTCAAAATCAGGTGTCTTAATTTGTGCCCATTCAGTCGTAAAATCGTAAACAATGAGTCCCTCCGGGTCTCTTATTGAACACGCGATTACAGGGGATTGGGCAGATTCTAAAAATTTTACATATGCTCGAACAAGGGCAGTTTCACCGGACTGATATGAATGACAGGGTAGACCATCATCTCTATATATTTCTACTTTTTCAATTATTGCTTTTTGTGTCATGATCCGTTGACCAATGCCATCACTTAAATTTTCAAGTTCAGTCTCAGAATTTTCAGATGCAGCTTTCCGTAATATGTTTGAATATTCCGCTGTTGCATCTGAAGATGATCCCTCGTATGCCATTGTGCCGCGGTACAACACAATACTCCTGGAACATACTTTTTGAATTGCACGCATATTGTGTGAAACAAAAACCAGAGTCGTCCCATTTCGAATAAGATTCAGCATTCGGTCATAACACTTTTTTTGAAAAGCCATATCACCGACAGCCAACACTTCGTCCACAATTAATATTTCGGGGTCCACGTGAGCTGCGACTGAAAAACCGAGCCGGGCATACATTCCGGAGGAATAGCGTTTAACAGGTGTGTCGATATATTTTTCAATTCCTGCGAAATCAACAATTTGGTCAAATCGTTTTTCAATTTCTGCTTTACGCATCCCAAGTATTGTTCCATTTAGAAAAACATTTTCACGCCCACTGAGATCCGGATGAAATCCTGCTCCAAGTTCAATCAAGGCACTATAACGCCCATTCAACTCAATTTTTCCACTTGTTGGAAATGTTACTCTCGATAAGAGTTTCAAAATAGTCGTTTTGCCTGCACCATTTGGACCAATTATCCCGAGAGCTTCGCCTGCCCCTAAATTGAAGTTGATGTCTTTAACCGCCCAGTGAAATTTCTCCTCCGATTTTTTATTCTTAAATAGCGATCGAATATTTAATGAAGATTTTCCAATCCGATATCTTTTTGATACATTCTGAAGGATTATTTTTTGATTCATAGGATTTCCATGGTTAAATTATGTCTGCAAAGCGAAATTCAATTTTTTTAAAAAAAGTGTACCCGAGTAAGAGAACCACAACAGATATGATTAGGGAAAAAACAAAAGAGATATCGGGCATTTTCCCGTAAAGCAGGATTGCCCGATATCCTTCAATAATTCCAACCATTGGATTTAAGAAATAAATGTTTTTGAATTTTTCAGGGACTATCGAAATTGGATAAATAATTGGGGTTGCATAAAGCCATAACTGCATTATCAATGTAAAAACATGTTTTATATCCCGAAAAAAGACATTGATAGAAGAGGCAAAGAATCCAATCCCTAGAGCCAGTGAGATTTGACATACGAGTATAACTGGTATGAAAAGCCAGACAGGTAGGTTGACTGGGACTTTGTATATTATTATCAGAATTATTAATAAAACAAACGCAATGAGAAAATCCACCAGACGGGCGAGTAGTGTTGAAAAAACAAGAATTTCCCTTGGAAAATATATTTTAGCCACCAGGTTCATATTGCTAACAATGGATTCAACCATTTCGTTTATGGATGTTGAAAAAAATAACCAGGGGACCATTGCGGTATATGAAAACACAATATAAGGCACTTTTCCTGTGTCTACTTTCAAAAAATATGAGAAAACAACAGTAAATATCAGAACGGTAGCAATGGGCTGTACAATTGCCCAAAGCCCACCTAAAATCGATTGTTGATAACGGGCACGAATAATTCTTGAGGTCCAGGCGAAGAGTAATTCTTTATAATTGAAGAAACTTATCTTTTGTTGACCCGAATACATAAAGCCTATCCTTGTTTTTTCTTGAAGAAATAATATCCAATAATGAGGGCTACTGCGGGAATAAATCCCAAAAAAATCGCACTTGCTGGGATATAACTGGCTTTTTTCCCATCAAAGCTAATTGTGTTGAGTGGAGTTGGTTTCATTGAGTTTGTTTCAGGCGTTTCGGTACCCTTTACTTCAACTGCCTTTGTTGCAGCCAGGGTAGGTTGTAGGTTGGGTGTAATGCTTAGTTGAGGGGAATCTAGTAATTTATATGAGTACCAGGCGCCTGTTAGCTTGTCTCTCTGAACATTATTCCACCACGTCGCGAAAAGAATATTTCCCTGCAGGATAACCGATTGTGGCGCGGATGGATCATAGAATGAAGTGTTCGGTCCCGAAGTAATCGGTTCCAGGGCAGACCACCGATTTCCAAGCCATTTGCTATACCACATTCCATGAATTTCCGGATTTCCAATTCTGTTTCCCAAGACAAGATGGATAACTCCATTACTATCCTTTGTCATGGAAGTAAATTCATATTCACCAATATAAGGAAACGGTTGAACAGGGAATGACCAGGTATTCCCGCCATCTTGTGAAATACTCATAAAGCGTGAGGCAGGGAAACTATCCTGAAAAAGGATTATGAGACGATCCCCATCCGAGATAATTTCTGGCCAGGTAGCAGAATAGTCCATTCCCTCCCTTTTTGCGAGTATTGTATCTTGCTCGAATTCATTTAATTCTGAATTGAGTCTCCCATAATGAATTTCTTCACCAACACCTAAATCACTGACCAGACTCCAGACAACGTGGATAGTTCCCTTTGAATCGATTGTTGAACGAATTGCTGCCGGCCACCTTTTTTCTTGTGATACTTTAAACAAAGCTAAAGGTTGTGACCAGTTTTTACCATAATCCTCCGATCGAACCATGTAAAGACCATTACCTTCGAGTTCGCTGTCATAAAAGACAGTCAGGTTTTTTCCGTGATCAACAATCATGTTTGCGAATGGTAATGGTCCTGCTTTTTTCCCAATTACATATGGCTTTGTCCATGAAGTTGAATCATTAGCTATTGCAGCAGGTGCTTGTGAATAATACATGTCACCACTTTGATCAGTCCCAATATAGAAGATGATATGAATAATTTGATTTTCATCCATTACAGCACCTTGTAGTGTCTGCGGTCCACCACCTAAACCTACTAATAAAATGTCGGTTGGTGGTGTCCATCCATCTTCAGGGTTCCATCGGCGATAGATAATTGCATTTTGTGAATTGCTGATTGACTCATAATTAAAAACATGAATATTGTTTTCCCGATCCGCAACTAATAATGGTGCACGAGAGGTGTCCTGATAATTTGGAATCTGTTCTGGGTTTGACCATTGATTTGTTATTTGGCCTTGACTCAATCCCAAAAAGAAAATTGAAAGGATTAAAATTGCTTTTGAAAAGAACATGTAAACCCTTAGCTCATTTTTTATGTTGACAAATATGATATATTTTATTAGCTTGGATTACCACCCAATATTTACGAAATGAACAACTAATGTTAAAAAAAGTATTATTTTTTGTCCTATCCCTGACCATAATGGTTGGTTGTCAAAATACTAACCTGGATCAATCCAATAGTATTCGGACGGATTATCCAATTACTGAATTTACGAAAAATTCTACAATTATCCCAACAATTGTAGAAACTATACCTGTAAGTACAGTATTTCCGACCGTTGAAAAACCACAAACAAACGTGCCTACATTGGAGAATCCCGAAATTACTTCAACGCCAATGATTGCTGGAACTGATGTTTCTACGCAAAACGGAACCGGTTATTTGCTGATTGATCATTCAGCGGTTGATAAATTTGAGTTAATTCCGGATGAAGTTGTCCGACAAGCATCTGCTTATAGAGTATTATTCAGGCATGCTTCAGTTGGAGAAAACTTGCGTTATGGGTTGGAGTGCCTTTATGGAAATTATCCAAATCGCAGGCCGAATTCATGTAGTAATTATTACGACATAAAATATGATTTTTCAAATTGGTCATTTCAATTTAGGGGGAATCCGGGCTGGATCGAAAAGGTAGATGATTTTGTTCGGGAGACTGAAAAACAAAACAAAGAATTTGATGTGTTTATGTTTACGTTAGGCTATCTGGATGGCTTGGATGGGACAACTTTCCCAGAAATCTCAAATGATGAAAATTTTCAAAGATTGTATATTGATAAATTAGAAGCGTTAGAGACTGAATTCCCTGATAAAACATTTGTTTGGTGGACGATGTCTTTAGCCCAGGAAGGTCATCAAAATACAACAAAATTCAATGACATGTTGCGTAAATATGCAATAGAAAACAATAAGATATTAGTTGACCTGGCGGATTTTGAGACATTTACGCCTGATGGTATTCGTTGCATTGATGAAAATCAGGTACCGATAATCTGTAAAAATTATACCGAAGAGAAAGTCTCTGGGCATTTAAATGAACTTGGAAGAGAACGAGCAGCAAAAATGTTCTGGTATTTGATGGCTCGATTAACTGGCTGGAAAGATTCGTAAAGGAGAAATTTCTTGAACAAAGATAAAAGAATTATTGGATTTATTTCACTATTATTAGTTTTTATATTTATTGTGAGCTCTTGTAGAAGGTACCCAATACCGCCAACAGGAGGGACAGAAACGCCGACACCCCCATTACAAGTCATCACAACTGAGACAAGTACTCCTACTCCGATTATGCAGGAAGACATTCCTCCTTTTTTTGCCTATATACCTCTTTTGGCATCCACCTCGCTTGAAGTTGGTGGACCTCTTCCGACTCCTCCACCTGCAGGCAATGGAGACTGGGCAACAGTTGCTGGAAATCCCCAGCGAACCTCCTGGTCTTCTGAAGAAGTGCGAG
This sequence comes from Chloroflexi bacterium HGW-Chloroflexi-8, assembly GCA_002841995.1. GTDB lineage: Bacteria > Chloroflexota > Anaerolineae > Anaerolineales > Anaerolineaceae > UBA6170. Next base: position 4,335 of record PHBS01000138.1, on the reverse strand, counting down.
ATAATCAGGCAGTTGTGGAATGGTATCGTCCAATAGAAGCTTATATTTCTCCAAACGTTCAACTTATTGCATCGCAGGGCTTAATATTTGTCGCAACTTCTCGAGGATTGTATGCATTAAATGCTTATAATGGGCAATTGGCCTGGAGATTCGATACGGAAATGCCAATTGGAAATTCTCCGACAGTCGATAATGGGGTACTTTATTTCGGAAGTTATGACCACAAACTTTATGCGCTTCGTGCCTCGGATGGGACGTTCCTATGGTCGTTCAATGGAGCCGGATCCGGATACTCCACCAATCCTCTGGTTGTGGATGGAAAAGTCCTTTTGGGCAATCGAGATGGTTATTTTTATGCGATTGGAGCTGATGGGTCTTCTCAGCAAGGAACTCAAATTTGGAGATTCAAAACCGATGGATTTATTGATTTATCCGCTGCATATTCAGATGGTGTTGTTTATTTTGCTTCAAATGATAACCACGCATATGCATTGAGAAGCAATGATGGAGGTCTTGTATGGAAATCCGATCTTTTACCTGGTGATGGTTACGATTCTTTTTGGCCAGTCATTTACGGAAACTATGTTGTATTTTCGGCTGCCTCAGGATATAGGACTGGTATGAATCCCGGTTCGATGAGTATTAGTGACGGACAGGGGAATCCATATGGACGTATATTCGATATTGATCGTGATGGGATTTTTGGAAATTCGCCACAAGGGGCATTCATCGGTCCTGAAGTGAGCAACCAAACCTGGGCGAGTGGTAAAAAGGTTTTGGATGCCAGTCGAATTACAAACTACCTGGAAGCAGGTAACCATGATGACCGCAGAACCTTAATTGTTCTCAAACGCTCTGATGGAAAAGAATACACATTTGACAGCGATAATGATGGAAAAGCTGAATACGCTCCCTCAGTTTCAACCGGTACACAATCAGGCAATCAATATCCACCCGTTGTCGGACCGGATGGAATTTTATACTATACAGCAGTCATGCAGTACTTTTCTATCCCTCAAGTGAAAGTCCTGGGGTGGAAACTCGGTACAAAGTACGTAAGTCTGGCCGGCGGTCAAGGCGCAATTGACGAACCGCAAGCAATATCAATCGGTGGAAATACCTTTTATCGGAATTTGTGTTGTGACCGGGTTGGTGATTGGTTTGCACTTGAATCAAATCGTGCTGGGAGACTGTGGCAGTATGATTCACCATTATCCGTTCAAATCCCTGGTTATGATGCAATGTGGTATGCAGATGAAAGTGAAAATTCGGGGCGACTTCGGGGAAATTTCGGAACCATTAATGGAATTTACCACAATCATGGGGATCAAAATCCTATCATCCCTTACCAGGACAACCTGTATGTCCATCGCTCAAATGCTATTATCTCTTATGGCACTTCTTCCCCTTTGATCGTACAACCATTGTTAACAATTAATGAGACTCAAGTATTTTCAGGTGACAAATCGCAATCTGAATTCCAGCAGAAATTGACTGCTGAAGTGCAAAAAATGCTTGATGCAGGACATTTACGGCCAGGCTATACCAATAATGGCCAATTTAGTAATTACAGCCAGTTATATAATTATTTTGAAAATCCTGGAGAGACACTCAATGCTCTTTCCAGAGCATATCCTTATGTTTCTGTCTCGATACAACCTTTATTAAAACAATACCTGATTGAAGAATTTGATCTTTACTTCGATCCGAATATGTTAGCAAAAACTGGTTGGAGAGATGGGGCACCAAGAGAATGGATGCCTTTGCCAAAAGAAGTCCAATCTGATGCTGATTCGATTGGTCCGGCACCGGGAGGAGATCCACGTTGGTCCTGGCCATATCCACCGTTTAATTTTTACGCCATGTGGAAATATGCTCAGATTGTTCCAGAAGATATTCAAGTGGCATATTCCCTTGCAAAAAGTAAGCTGGTAGTCCCAGTTCCAGCATTGGCGACAAATGATTATCTAATCGAGAAACCGTTCGAACATAATGCATACATTGCTGGATATTTCGGATTCTTACAATTACAGGAGCTGGCAGGAAAAGCTCAACAGGATAATGGATTAAGAACACAAGTCACAAATGAAATGAACAGACTAATGACTTTACGAGCACAGACTTTTTCTAAAGATACGATTTGGGATGTAAATTCCAGATATTACCATCTTCGGACACTCAATATTTCACGTAATTTCATTTATCTAGTTCCGGAATTAGGCGATTACTTAAATCTGAATATCAAAACCAGAATAGAGCAAGCATTATCAGAATACAATAAAATTGCACCTTATTGGTTTGTAGCCCGATATAACGCAACTGTGAATGAAGGTGTTCGACAAAATCTGTATGATTATGGTGCATTGTTTCAGGCTTATGCTTATATCTTAAAATTAGATTCTGGAAATTTGCAAAAATATTTAGATGTGCCGGCCTTCAAAACGGGAGATCTTTTCTATATCCAAAACTTAATCGCTGTGATTGAAGCTTTCTAAAAGCATTCTGGTAAGAAGTTTAATATTATCCAAAAATAAATCTATAGAATTTCCGTGTTGGTCCCTTTTCAATGGCAGCCATTAATTTTGTGGTACTAAAGATTGTAATGCAGGCAAGTAATATGACCAGCAATGTCTCTACTTTATAGATAATTGGGAAAAAATTGGCAGATAAATAAATTAGAAATTTGATCAATATCAAATTCATGAAATAAATACCATAAGATCTTTTTCCAAGATTTTCAAAAAAAGGTAAAAATGGTATTGATTTTCGATTGATAAATGGGAGTAACACGATTGTAAAAATGGGGAATAACCATTCCGCCAATTGGAATTTAATAACCTCTATCTCTTTGAGTGCTGCAAAAATATAGAGTCCAAAGGATCCAGCTCCAAAAAGGATGAGTAAAGGTTTAAAAAAGGTCTTAAACTTCTCAGAATTTTGTATGTATATCATTCCAAAGGGATAAAAAATTGCCCATAAAGTCAATGGAAGACTCAATACTGGTGGTGAAATGATGTTCATCCATCCTGGAAACTGAAAACCTAAAACGCCTGGTAATTGGATGTTAACCAATGCAATTTGATACAAGCAGATAAATGCAATCAGTAACAATGGAAAATGCTTGCTGAGCCAACCTAAAAAAGGTGAAATGAGTATAAAGAAAACCAGAATTGGGACAAAGTTATAAGGGTATCCAACCAGGAAATTCTTTCCATATCCAAAAATCGAATAACTTTCATTATTTAAAATTAATACAAGAAAATAATAAATCGTTGACCAAAAAATGTATGGGATGATTGCATTTTTGAGGGCTGGAATAATTTGATGAAAACCTTCTTTAATGGTTTTTCCAGTAAGTGAGTACATCATAAATGAACCAGCCAGAAAAAGAAAAATGGGCACTGCCAGGACACCAATTTCCTTAATCATCAGCAAAATGTTCTTCTCAAGTAGTGGAGTTTTTTGCAAGCCATATTGTGAGATTGATTGTAGACTCAGAACAATACTGTGGTTGATAACCACAAGAAAGATGGCAATACCTCGAAGTGCTGGAAATTGGCGATTCATTTTGGATTAATATTCTTTTAATTTCATGATTGCCAGACGCAAGTATTCCGTGTTTTTCTTTTTTTGAGTGATATCAGTAATAACACGGTTCACTTGCTCGATTGAGATATTCAGTTTATTTGCAATATCTTTTACCGGGATATTGTGTTCCATTCCAAACCAAATTGTATCTAATATTTCAAAGGGGAGACGGAAAAAGAATTCTTCCTGACTGCTGCCTGCACTATAAGTATCGGAAGTGGGAGTTCGTGAACGAATTTCATCTGGGATTTCCAAATAACGAGCTAACTGATAAACCTGGCTTTTGAAAAGATGCAAAATTGGTTGCAGGTCCACTCCACCATCACCGTGTTTTACAAAAAATCCTAACTCATGCTCATTTTTATTCGCAGTACCGACAACAGCATAATTTAAGCGTTCTGCATGATAGTACAACATTGCCATGCGAGTTCTTTGTTTAAAATTGGATGCCGCGACAATTTGCGAAAAAGCTTTGGGTGGGATTCTCTTTCGATATTCATTGCCATTAGGATCGATTGCAGTCAGATAAAATACATTTAAGGTTTCATCATCCAAAAGGCTACCAGGAAGAGTTATTTTTGATTTCCAGTCTTTGCCAAATTCGGGCATAAAGGTTCGAATGGCTTCATCGCGACGCTCATAACAAGCCGATCCGTTTAATGTAGCACTGATATTTTCAGTTAGAGTTTCAACTTGATATTTATTTGCTAATAACAGAGCCAACTCAGAGCTCTCTGGACTGGATTC
>PHBS01000137.1 GCA_002841995.1 Chloroflexi bacterium HGW-Chloroflexi-8 | reverse complement strand
TCCATCCGGATCCGCCACATGAATACAGCAGTCTTTTAACCTTTCCAGGTCAAGCGTCCAGGCATCCTGAAATGCCATTGCAGAAATGCAAAAGGGATGTGTTTTTTTTCGTTCTAAGAAAACATCCCAATCTCCAAAACTTGGGAGTTCAATTATATGAAGGCTTTTTATATCTTGTGGTAGCGTCCAATTCTCAGCCACAAATCTGCATGCCCTGGCAGCACCCTCTGCGGCGATCATCGGCTGACATTCACAAGGGTCTCTGTAATAATGCAAGGATTTAAGTTCGCCATCCGGCATTTGCACAAAATTTGCATGAAAGGAACATAAAGCATTTTCGCAACCTGGCGGGTTGAACATTTCCATCGAAAACATTCCCCTGCTTTGCTCCTGAATTGCAAACATGATTTCCGGCAAAGTAAAACGGCTGACATTGTCCGGAGTTTGAGGGTAGCGTCCGAAATAACTGACCGGCTGGAAATGTACTCCCCGAACTGTAGGAATTGACCGGACAGCCAGATTGAGGATCTCGCCAATGTTTTCGGTATTGATACCCGGAATGAGCGTGGGCACTAAAACGACCCCGACGCCAACTTCTTTGCATCGATCGATGGCGTCCAGTTTGACCTCAAGCAAATTTCTTCCACGAATTTTTTTGTAAATTGCGTCCTCAGTTCCATCAAATTGCAAAAAAACAGTGGAAAGCCCGGCTGTTTTCAGTTCAGACAAATAATCCGGATCATGCGCAATGCGCAATCCGTTCGTGTTTATCTGAAAAAAAGAGAAGCCATAGGAGCGTCCCATACGGATGATTAATGGGAGATCGTCCCGCACACAAGGTTCACCACCCGAGATTTGAATATTAAATGGTCCGCCAAATTCCAACAAACGTTGATACCAGTGCTCAATTTCAGCCAATGTCCAGTCCGGTATTTCTGATTTTCCTGAATCGGCAAAACAAACCGGACAATGAAGATCACAGCGCTGCGTTACTTCCAGCAAGACAGAGCAGGTATGTTGTTGATGATCTGCGCATAAACCACAATCATAAGGACAGCCCTGCGAGACTGCAGTTATTGGTTTTGTGGGAAAAGAAGGGATTTTTGGTCGACGCCAGGTTTTATATTCCGGATTTCCGCGCCAGAGGATCGTCCGAAATGCACCATGTTTGTTACATGTTTTTTCCAGGTAAACGTCCTGCCCCTCATAGATTCGGAATGCAGGAATACGTTTCAGGCACTCCGGGCAAACACTCTCTGTTTGGTCATTGGCCTGAACCATCAATCCAGACCTGATAGATCAAATCCGTTTTCGACCAAAAGTTCTTTTACTTTTTGGGTGACTCCCGTTATCAATAATGGGCAGGCTGGAATTTTTGTTCTCCCGGCAGTACCCAGTATTTCATCGCAGCAAATACCACCATACTTTTCTTCGAATTCGGATTTAAACCAAGCGACCAGGTCCTCCAGCATAAAAAACAAACGTGGATCCTCTTCCTGTTCAGATGTTCCTTTTCCGGAATAAAGACCTAAAAGAGCTGCCCCACCCAGCAAAGCACCGCAAAGTTCCCCGGAAAAACCCAATCCGCACGCAAGTCCTTGCATCGCCCGAACAAGATCCGGATTCGACTTGCCCATCATTTCCAGACCACTTAAAACGATTTGCTGACTGCAATAAAAGCCTTGATTACGAAACTGCATTAAATTTTCAAGATCGTTCATGGTTATTTCTTTCTGGCTATGAGGAAGTAATAGCCAAGTTTAGCCTTAGCAGCACGAATTATTAAATCAAAGGGGTCAATGCTGGATGATTCGGTCAACTTGTCCAGTGAAAACTGCCGTAAAGCATCCGAGCAATCCTGCCAGATAGAGATTTTGAATCCATTAATCATGATCAGTCGGATGATTTTTTCCTGATCCATAACACGGGGAAAAGAAGTGCCTCCCGGCAGTTCTTTCAACTTGTCAATATTTTCCGGATCACGCGCATATAAATCACTGACAATAAAATAACCATTGGGTTTCAAAATACGTTGACATTCCTGAATTGCCTTTTTGGCATTGAACAAAGAAAGTGTGCATTCTGAAATCACAGCATCAATACTTTCGTTTGCGAGTGGCAAATGCTCAGCAAAAGCCTGTGTCAGCCAGATGTTTGCATTCATTTGATGTGCATAAGAGAGCAGGTTTGCAGAAGGATCAATGCCAATACCCTGCAGATTATTCTCATTTTGAAGTATGTTCAGGGTCGAACCAGCTCCACATCCAACGTCCAGAATGGTTGATGACGGATCAATATTGCAGTGCTTGAGCGCTCTTTCAGTGATTTTAAAACCTTCAGGGTGCATCGATGCCGGTTCTGATTCTAACCAGATAGGGTGTTCGTAAACGGTAAATGTCATCTTATTTATCTTCCAATGATTTTTCGACTTCAGCCATTTTTCCGAGAGCCAGATCTTCTGGAACCAGCACCAGATTACAAATAGGGCATTTGAGTAAATTTACCTGGAATGAGTTTCCAAGGTAGCTGATATCAACTTTTCCGGAAACCAAAGGGACATTGCAATTTGCACACATCCAATTCTTTTCCTTTGACAGGTCAACATAATCGCTCATTTTACAGCACCCCGACCAATTTCCATCCGATGGCTATAGGCTTTGTGTATTTCAAAAGCTCCATTTTCCTGAGGAGAATATTCAACCCAATATGTGACGCTGGCAGGTTTGAAATATGCCAGATAATGGTTGGTGGTTTGATTAAACATGCGTTTTCCACTTTTTTCGGCATTGGCAATAACCTTTTGAATGTCTTCTTCCAGTATAAAGCGGTTTTCAATTTGAGATTTTACTGAATCTGTAAGAATCAAGTGGATTTTTTCAAAATCTTGCGTTTCTGGCATTGACTCACTCCATTGTTCTTTTAGAAATTTTTCTTTCAAACGGGCACGATTCTCATGTCGCCGGGAAAAATCTGGCGCTATCGTCAGCGCATAATCAGTTTCTAGTTTACCAAATAATAAATCAAATAAGTGCAGGCTTCGCTTTCCATTTTTTGAAAAGAAATCACGGCACATCGCACAATAGGTCAAATAATCGGATTGGCTTTGATTAACTCGTCCTTGAATCATCTTTTCTGCAACCTGCTTATTTGCCAGCCACATCAGGCCGCCATACGAGCAGCACTCGGTTTTTTCACGGTTTAAGGGTAATTCTTCAATTTCAATTCCATTTTTTCGTAAAATATTACGGACTGAATCCTGAATCTTTGATTCATAGCGAGTGGAACAGGGGTCGTGAAGTGCCAAAGGGGGAGTTTCTGTTATTCTTCGTTCTGTTTGAGGTCCAAATTGATCGTAAATCTCCCAAAACGAAGTGATTTCAATTTGTGGGAAATGCTTTTTATAGATCTGGTAGCAACTTGAACATGCCAGGATCAATTTTGGGTTTCCCATTTTTTCATACTCAGTTAAAAACTGTTGATTTGATTCTGCAAATAGGGCTTCCTGCCCAGCCCAATCCGCCGGTGCGCCGCAACAACGAAGCATCAATCCAACTTTTTCTTCCGGTAGGGATTCCTTTAAAAACGAATAAGCCTTTTCAACATAATGCGGGTAAGACGCGCTTAACTGGCAGCCCGGAAAAAACACATAGGTACTGACATTAGTGCCTGGTGGATTCTTCGTTAACGAGAATTTTTCCCCATTGCTGAAAGCCATATCCCGCAACGCAAAATCATGTGCGGAAGCTGGCATACGTTGTTGCTTGACCATTTCAATGCGGGCACCTTTGCAAATCTGCCCCATATCCAGATTCGTCGGACAGACCTCTGCACACAACCCACATAAGGCACAGGTGTTGATAAATTGGTTGGAATGCCGGGTTCCCATAACAATCGAAAGGTTGTTATAAATCTCGCGAATATAACGTTTTGGATACGCTTGATAGTGTTCCAGGTAGGCACAGACGTGGACACATTCCATGCATTCACATTGGATACAACGGTCAGCCTCAGCCACAGCTTCATCCGGCCTATAACAGGTTGACAAATCGGTTTGCAGGCGTGGGGGTTGTGGTGTAATTTTTTTTGTATTGGTAAAAAGGGTGGTTGTGTATTGCCCTTCAAAAAATCGGGAAGCGGATAACGATACTGTTTGTAAATAGCGATCGATCGAAATTGCTGCCCGCCGCCCTTCCGAGAGCGACAGGATGGCGGAATGATGAAGGTTTTCGTTGTTCGCGAACGTCGAAAACCTCAAAATATCCCCACCCGCAAAAACATTCTCAATACTTGTTTGAAAAGTTACAGGGTCGATGGTCACATACCCATTACCATCTAATTTTAAATCATGGAAATCGCTGGCAACCGGGCCAGCACACAAATAAATTGCGGAAAATTCATGCGACATTCGCGCTAACAATGTGCCGTGGCCATTGCCACCTGTACGACCAATTGGGCTATTGAGGTGGATTTCAATGCCCATCTGCTCAATTATTTTCAAGTCATCGATGAGTACATCTCTTGGCAATAAATCTGGTGCGGTCTGCCATAGGCCACCACCAATCTGGCCGGAAGCTTCAAACAAGACAACGCCCCATCCTTTTCGAGCAAGATCATAAGCAGCCGTCAACCCACTGATTCCAGCCCCCACAATTGCCACAGTTTTTGATTTTCGCGCAAGTTGTTTAACCGCCGGGAAATCTCTTCCAGCAAAATCGAGACAAGCGCGTTCCAAAGCTGCAATCTCGATGGCACCTCCCAGATCCTTTCGCAAACAGGTCTTTTGACAAGGTTGGTCACAAATTCGGCTGATGATCTGCGGAAAAGGGATCGATTTACGGTAAAGTTCCTGGGCGTCATCAAAATTGCCTTTGGCAATTGCCGCCGTCATACCGCGAACATCCACATGTACAGGACAGGCAGCCGAACAGGCAGGCGCTTGTTCCTGGATACATCTATTTTCCTGTTCTCGAAGTTCTTTTTGATTCATTACTTGATTACCTGAATGATACGAGTTGCCACAAATTAATCAATAAGAAGAGTTTTTTTCTTGGTAATCGAAAAATTTGTGGCAACTGAAAGTCATTTGGAGCGTTTACTTAGAAACGTTCCTATAGGTTATGTCATTTATGCGGGTTGTAATTCCTTTAATCCTGCCAGTACTTTTTCCGGTCGGGCAGGTAAGTGACGAATACGAACACCAGTCGCGTTGTAAATTGCATTTACGATGGAAACGTGTGGTGAGGTCAAAGGCAGTTCTCCCACCCCGGCAGCACCAAATGGCCCATTCTCGCGTGGATAATCAAAGTAGTGGATATCAAACTTATCCGGAATATCTTTCGCATACGGAATACCAGCGCCAAGCATGGTGCTGTGTTTCTCGATATCCTCAAAATCTTCCGAAAGTGCCAAACCGATACCCTGAGCCACGCCACCATAAATCTGTCCATCCACAACCAGCTTATTATTGATGGAACCGACATCTGCCATGACGGTCATACCTTCCACGGTCGTCTTTCCAGTCTTGGTATTCACGTTGACTTCAGCCATAAAGGCACCATACATGTAGACTGCAAATGGATTTCCCTGCCCGTTCGCGTCACAATTTGAGTTCATGGAGGCTGCCCACTTGCCGTGGAATTTGACAGGTTGGTTTTCTTTGATCATTTCATCATACGTCTTGAAGCTTCCATCCGGTTTCTTTAGAGCCTCAACAAGTTGGTCACAACCATTTTTGATTGCATTTCCGATTACAACCTGGCTGCGGCTACCGCCGGAGGGACCACCATTCGGTGAAGTGGCAGTATCATTTAAAGTTAATTTAATTTTATCTGGTGTTATACCCAAAGGTCGTAATGCCTGATGAGCAGTCCCAAGCGCGCCAGCATCAGCGCCCTGTCCATGGTCCTGCCAGGTCGCAAAGATCGTTACGCCTTCCTTGGTCAATTCAACATAACATTCTGCGCCATCGACACCGTCCAATCCACAGCCATACAAACCGATCGAAACACCCACACCTTTCTTGTTCTCAGGTGTTGATTCTCTGGCAGCTTTCTCTTTAGCCTGTTTATACAATGGGCGAAGCTTTTCTAACATTTCCGGGAATGAATATACTTCGGGCGCCTGACCTGTTGGGGTGGTATCACCTGGGCGATAAACATTCGAATAACGAAATTCCAGTGGATCCATTCCAACTTTTTCAGCAAGCTCATCAACCAGACTTTCAGAAGCCAGGAAGGATTGTGGTGATCCATAAGCGCGGAAGGCAGACCCCCAAACATGATTGGTTGCCACGGTGCGCCCACGTCCACGGATGCTCGGAATGTTGTATCCCGATCCGATATATTGGGCACCACGCAATGTTAAGAGATCGCCAAATTCTGAATAAGGACCATGATCAACGATATAGTCATGCTCCATGGCGATGATCTTTCCATCTTTATCGGCTGCCATTTTAATATCAATAAAGAATGGAGACCGTTTCCCGGTGTATTGCATATACTGTTGGTAATCATACTCCAGGTAGACCGGACGATTTGTCGCAATACATGCAGCACCTAATAATGCCTCCATGGTCGGGCTGAATTTATATCCGAATGTTCCACCGGCAGGATTCTGGATCAAGCGCAATTTGTCTGGCTCAACACCTAATCCGGGAGCAATCATATAAAGGTGAAGGAATAAACCGATTGATTTTGAGTGGATGGTTAGCACGCCTTTGTCATCAAAGTAGGCAAAGCCCATATCCGATTCAATGGTTAAGTGTGGCTGTCGCTGCAAGTAGTAACTGCCGCTGGCCACATAAGGAGCCTTTGCCATGATTGGTTTGGTATCCGAGCCTTTTACGACTTTTTGCTCAAAATAGATATTCGGGGTTCCCGGATGAATTTCGATGGCATCTTCCGCTATGGCTTCCGGAGCACTCATATAGGCTGGTAATACTTCTAATTCAACTTTTACTTTTTCTGCGGCAGCCTTAGCCTGCTCAATTGTATCGGCGCAGACGATGGCTATGGCGTCACCATATTGGAACACTTTCGTGTCGCATAAGATTGGTCTGTCCCAGCCGTCGCCCTTATTGGTCGGGAAAGTGATTAAACCGGTGATCCTGTTTTTTCCCTTAACATCTTTGTGGGTGACAACTTTAAAAACACCCGGCATTTTTTCAGCTTCAGATGTATCGATGGCGAGGATATTGGCATGCGATACTTTAGCTTGTACCAATGCCAGTTGGAGCGTATTTTTGGGCATTTTCAAACCAAGATCCTGACCGTAATCCAACGTTCCAGTGACTTTCCCTTCGGCAGATGGGCGCGGGATTTTTCCACCCCAAATTTTTCCATCAGCAGGAAGTTTGTATTCCAAATCTTCAATTTTCATTTCACCGCGCATAACCTTGGCGGCATCCATAATTGCATCCACAATCGGTTTATAACCTGTGCAACGGCAGGCATTATGATGTTTTGTAAGCCAGGTCCGTACATCTTCACGCGTTGGGCTCGGGTTACCATCCAATAAAGCTTTTGCAGAAACGACCATTCCCGGGGTACAAAATCCGCATTGTGCTGCGCCGTGAACAGCAAATGCAACTTGAATGGGATGCATTTTTTCGGGAGTCCCAATTCCCTCAATCGTGGTGATTTCTGAGCCATCGGGAACTCGGCTCATTTTGAGAACACAGGCAAGGGTCAGCTTGCCATTCAGAATAACCGAGCATGCGCCACAATGGCCATCATTACATGAGACTTTTGTCCCAGTCAATAGCAATTGTCTGCGCAAGACATCAGCAAGGCTGAATTCCGGATCGACAACGATCATCTTATTGACACCATTAATAACCAATGACTTTTTTAACATTGTGCCTCCAGTACAAAAATAAATTATTCTTTTTTTGGGGGAAATTGAAGATTTAGATCAATGAGAGCAGCAACGGATTGGATAAACCAACATTTAGGGGATTATAAGTATAAAAATTGTAGCATAATTTATTAATTGTTTCAATTGTTACGTTACAATAGACACAGTTTAATGTGACACTAACCTATGACTATTAAACATGGCGGGAGAAGATTTGCTATTGGACTGAAGAGATTTTTTGAATTCTGCCAGAACAGGAAATATGTTTTAAATCAGTCTTCTTGGAAGGACCGGGGTTCATTAAGCGGTCCTGCTTGAATGTGGTTCAAATCCAGAAACGAACCTGCCTGGAAAAAATTGTTCTTTTAATGGTAAGAGGAACAGCTGGCCGTTGTAAAAAAATTGGCTCTTGACTCTTGAAAATAATTGTCGTAGAATACTCTGTAATACAGAGTTCTTTGCAATTAATGAGAAGGAGTGTTAGATGGAAATTACCCCAACCGAAGCTGAAGAAGCCTTATTATCCATCCAGGCTATTATGAAGAAGACTCGCCGCAGCATTTCCGCCAGTGGTGCCTACAAATTCTTAATTCTTTGGGGCTTTATTTGGCTGATTGGATTTTTAAATTCTCAATTTTTACCCGGCCAGTTGGCGGGCAACCTTTGGATTGGTCTGGATATTCTGGGCGGAATCTTTTCCGCTTTCATAGGTTACCGATTGAATCGCGGCGTACGCTCTTCTTCACCTTCCACAACAGGCAAACGAATTGGTCTCTTTTGGTTGCTTTTATTTCTCTATTGTGTCGCTGCGATTATGGTTGCAGGAACTGGAGACGGAAAACAACTGGCGATGTTTATCATTCTTTTTGTTACTTTCGGTTGGATTGCCATGAGCATGCTGCTTTCTTTTACATCGGTCTGGCCAGGATTAGCCCTGTTTACGCTTGCAATCTTTGGATATTTCATTCTGCCAGGGATCTTCTACATTTGGATGGCAATCCTGGGTGGGGGCGGTATGATTTTGCTCGGTTTTTTCATTCGGGACAGGTGGTAAGAAATGGCTCAATTAAACGAGACAATTCATCAAACCATCAGACTACGGGTCATGGCTGCATTGGTTACTTTAGAAAAGGATGCGGAGGTTGACTTCAGTACTTTACGTAGCCTGCTGGATGTGACGGACGGAAACCTGGGTGCTCACCTGCGAAAACTGGAAGAAGCCGGCTATATTTTGGTGAACAAATCATTTGTGGATCGAAAACCCCGAACATTTATTTCTGCAACGCCTGAAGGTCGTAAAGTTTTTAAAGAACACGTGCAAGCGCTGGAATCGATCCTAAAAAATGGGAAATGAGGTCGTAAAATGGATAAAATGGTGGAAGTTGAGGGATTAAGCAAAACGTATGGCACAACCATTGCAGTTGACAACCTCAGTTTTAGCGTGGATAAAGGCGAAATCTTCGGTATGGTGGGTCCGAACGGGGCAGGCAAAACCACAACGATGGAGTGTCTGGAGGGATTAAGAAAACCCGATCGGGGATTTATACGCACTTTGGGCGTTGACCCTCAACAGGATAGCAAGTTCATAAAATCCAGAACCGGGATGCAATTACAGCAATCCAATCTACCGGAACGCATGAAAGTCTGGGAAGCCCTGGACCTTTATAGTTCTTTTTATGCCAAACCGGCTGACTGGAGGGATTTACTGAGCCAGTTAGGGTTGGAGGAAAAACGCAATACTGCCTTTTCGAAACTTTCCGGGGGGCAAAAACAGCGTCTTTTTATTGCAATGGCTTTGCTCCCGGATCCGGATTTAATTTTCCTGGACGAGCTGACAACCGGTCTGGATCCCCAAGCCAGGCATGCAATTTGGGATCTGATTCGCTCGGTCCAGTCCAAAGGAAAGACGATCCTGTTGACGACGCATTTTATGGAGGAGGCTGAACGACTGTGTGACCGGGTCGCCATTCTGGATCATGGGCAACTCGTTGCGATGGATACACCATCCGCATTAGTGCACAGTCTGGGAAAAGAAGAAAGAATTGTCTTTCGTACCCAAAATGCATTGCCAATGGCTTTTGAAAAAGCTTTTTCCGGCACCACACGGGTGGAAAAACAAGGGGAAACGATCATAATTCATGGAAATAGTGATCATTCACCGTTAGTGGTTGAAGTCGTTAATCAATTGGCCAGTCAGGGTATTCAATTTCAAGACCTGCACACTGAACAGGCAACACTCGAAGATGTGTTCTTGAAATTAACGGGTCGCCAAATGCGGGATTGAGATGTGTGATGAATAGTTTACTAAAAATGACGTGGATGGAATTAAAGTTGTTCTTTCGTGAACCAATCGGCGCTTTTTTTACCCTGGTTTTTCCATTAATGATGTTGTTCTTATTCGGCAGTATTTATGGAAATGAACCGTCGAAATATTTTAATGGGTACGGCACTGTGGACATTTCTGTACCAGCTTATACCGCTATGATCATCGCCACCACCGGACTCATGAGCCTTGCCATCACAATGTCCGCCTATCGAGAAAATGGCGTTCTGCGACGACTTCGGACTACGCCTATCAGTCCTCTCTTAATTCTCACAGCGCAGGTTGTCGTCCTGTTATTAATGACCATCATTGGAATGGTTCTGCTGGTGATTGCCGGTAAACTGGTCTATCATATGCGTTTTGAAGGCAATGTCTTCGATGTGATCCTGGGATTCATTTTGAGCAGCTTAAGCTTTTTTGCCATTGGGTTTGTAATTGCCGGGTTTATGCCAAACGCGAGAACTGCCCAAATTGTTGGCATGGTCATTTTGTATCCAATGCTGTTCCTTTCGGGTGCCGGTTTTCCAAGGGAGTTATTGCCTGAAACCATCAAAAAAGTATCCACTTTTTTGCCTTTAACCTATGTGGTCAATTTATTGCGTGGTTTGTGGATCGGGGAAAGTTGGGCTGGCCACCAAACCGAGGTATTGGTTCTGACCATTATCCTGATCATAGGCGTATTGGTTTCGATCAAAGTCTTTCGCTGGGAATAAGACCTGATAGTTTCATTCAATAATTGGAT
>PHBS01000136.1 GCA_002841995.1 Chloroflexi bacterium HGW-Chloroflexi-8 | reverse complement strand
AAGTCGCTGAATTCAACGATCACGATAGGAGCATCCTCTGGCCCAAAGCTCGGAAATCCTTCCGATGGCACATCATAGCGAGTAACGCGAGGAGTCTGGGTTGCCGAAGGAACCTGTGCAACTGGTCCTTGTACGGGTGTTTGATTCTCTACAACTGCTTGCGCTTGATTGGAAGGGAGGCCCCAAATGACATATCCAGTAAGTATCCCGACTGCGAAAGCTAACACCACTAGTATGGAGTAAAAATAGGTACGTTTGAAGGTAACTGTATTTTCCGAATGGGATGTTGCAATCATATTTGCCTGTCTCCTGAAATTAATATCTGGAAAATATCTGAAAATAAATCAACGATTTGAGTCCTTGTGTACGATCCTTCTAGAATATCTCTCGGGATACTGATCAAACGTGGTCAGGCATCTGCGCGTGCAAAAGTAATACATCCGACTGAGGTACCGGTACGACCAACTTGCCTTGCGGAGCAAAAGCTCTCTCCTACATACTGGATCTTTCACTTTGTTTTCCATTTCAGTTGGCTTTCTCCGCTCATCCATTTGATTAAGGACTTGATCATTTCTAAGCATGGAAGTGGTTACTCCACCGACTCTGGTCTCGACCCCACGAGAAACCCAATGTCGCTTTCCTTGCCGTTGCGAACAATGGTTAGTGTTACCTCTTGACCCGGCCGCGTTTCCAAAGCAATATAAACCAGCAAATCGTTGAATGTGCTGATAGTTTTTCCATCAATTGCGATTACGACATCTCCACCTACCTCTAAGGCTCGGCCATTTACTAGCTTTTGTTTGTCTGAACCGCGAATTCCTGCTTGCTCTGCTGGTCCTCCTGGAGTCACCTCGACCAGGTATGCTCCAATATCGTTAGGCAGATTCATGGCTTTTACCAGGGTAGGGATAACATCACCTCCTCGTACACCCAGCCAAGACCATTCATACTTGCCTTTGGAAATAAGTTCTGGAACTACCTGATTGACGATATTGACAGGGATAGCAAAACCGACTCCATTATTACTTCCAGTTCGGCCGTCTGTTTCAATTTGCGCATTGATGCCAATAACATGGCCATGGAGATCCAGAAGCGGTCCACCTGAGTTCCCTGGATTAATCGCGGCATCGGTTTGTATCGCTTGAGGAATTGAGAAAGGGGTAAGTGCAGGGATCGTTCTGCCTAATGCGCTGATAATTCCCTTGGTCAATGTCCCATCCAGGCCAAAGGGATTCCCAATCGCCAAAACAGTTTGTCCGACAGCCAATTCCTGCATATTTCCAAGAGGTAGGGGAAGAGTTCCATCGGGAAGTTGATCGACTTGAATGATCGCCAGATCACTGTTTCGATCTATCCCAATGGTTTCGGCGGATCGAATCAAGCCATTGGAAAACGTCACATCCAATTGCTCTGAATCTTGTACGACATGCGCGTTAGTGACAATTCGCCCTTTATCATCGAAAACAAACCCGGATCCTGTTCCAACTGGCACCATCACTTGCTGTACCTGTTGGTAAACTGTGATGTTCACAACAGCAGGGCTGCTCTGCCGATATAAATTAATGAGCAGATCCTCTTCAACTTGTGGAGTGCCAGTAGAGAACAGATCAGGAGGGGGGGAGATCGGAAATGGCGTAGGCGTGAGGCGCGGATTGAGGGAATTAATTGCCTGTGTTGAATAGCTGAATGCCGAGCAGCCCAACAGAGGGGCCATTCCAAGCAAAAGCAGTACCAAGTTTCGAAATCGTTTTATGCTCATGTCCAAATTCTTCTTTTACGGAATAGAAAGTATGATTGAATAATAACGGTCCCGAATTAGAAACTTCTGAACAACTTCTGACAAGAAGATTAAAAGTTGGTCTATTATTTTCGTGGTTAAAAAAACCAATCCTTGCCGTTTATGTCCTTGGCAAGGATTGGAGGAGGAGAAGGAGAAGACAAGTATAGTATAAACAGATTATTTTAATAAAATCTGAATAACTTCTGACAATCTAATGAGAATCGCGGATATGACGTATGGGCATGACTATAATTTCAGAGTCGGAAAAACTCAAGGTTGCGGTTTTTCGGGCAGTATAATGATTGCTTTGGTTCCTTCCCCTACCTGACTCTCGATCATCAATTCTCCTCCATGCTCTCGAACAATCCAGCGTGCAATGGTTAAGCCCAAACCAGCACCTGAATGATTTTGTGGCTTAGCTCCACGGAAAAAAGGATTAAAGATGCGTTCAATATTTTGTGGCGTGATTCCAGGTCCATGATCTGAAATACGCGCCACCACTTGATTGTCTAGACACTTCAATTCCATTGCAATTGACGCATTGGGCGGAGAGAATTTTACGGCGTTATCGATCAGATTTAACAGCACCTGCCTTAGTCGATCTGGGTCCCCCAACACATACGCGGGTTCACAGGCCATCAAATCAACTTGATGGGTATCAAATGAGCATCGACTCGATTCAAATACCTCCATAAAAACATCATCCAACCACATAGGTTCCAAACGAAGACGCCAGCCTGCATCTGCTTGGGCTAAAAGCAGTAAATCATCTAAAAGCCGTGAGACATGTCTGCCTGTACGCTGAAGTGCTCCAACAGCCTCGACGCGGCTTTCTTGATCATCTTGAAAACGCACCAGCAAGTCAATGTTTCCAATCATTGCCGCTAATGGGGTTCGCAATTCATGAGCAGCCTCGGCCATAAAGCGTTTTTGTCCTTCAAACAATGACTGCAACCGGTCGAGCATCGCATTAAAGGTTAATACCAGTTGACCGATATCATCTTTCGGGCCCGAGTAGTTGACCCGCGATCCCAGATCTTCCGCGTGTACGATTTCACTTGTGGCTTGTGCAATATTGGCAAGCGGGCGTAATCCCATCGATGCGAGCATCAATCCTCCAAAGAATCCCAGCATCAGAACAACGAGAATCCCGCCTATGTAGATCATGCGAAGACGACTTAGTGTTGATTCCAGGCTGGCATATGATTGTCCAACTTGAACTGCGCCGATTATTTCGCCTTCCCGAACGAGTGGCTGGTGAAACAAGCGTACAGACTGTCCAGAAATGGAAATAGTTGTATATGGATTAACGTTGTTCGACAGACGTCCATCGTCAAAAAAGTCTACCGGAAGTTCTTGAGTCCCCAAATTATAAGAATGTGAAACCACCTTTCCGGTCGCATTTGTTATCTGCAGATACACACCTGGAGACCGAAATTCATCCGTGCGATCCGTTGTAATTCCCTCGATTGGCCGGTTAGGCACGACTGCAATTGCATCTACAACGTGATTGGCGCGCTCTACCAGCGTACGGTCGATTTCTTCTCGTAAAGAAATGGATAGAACCTCGTATGAGATGATCGAAAAGACAACAAGGCTCACAATCGTCAAACCCAAATGCCATAGGGTGAGCCGCCAGCGCAAGGATATCATCGCTCTTCCTCTTTCAGGATATACCCAACACCAAAAACCGTGTGTATCAGTACAGGCTCTCCCAATTTGCGACGTAATCGCCCCACATACACATCGAGCACGTTCCCACCGGTGCATTGATCGAAGCCCCAAAAACGATTTAGAAGCACTTCCCGTGAAATTACTTCTCGGGGGTGGGAAAGGAAGAAAACGAGCATTTCATACTCTGTCTTCGTCAGCAAAATACTTTTTTCGTTTCGGTAAGCCGCCTGCATAGACAGATCCAAATCTAGATTAGAAAAAGACATCACCTTTTCACCCGCAATTGTCCGCCGCAACAAAGCACGAATTCTCGCCAATAATTCCTCAAATTCAAAAGGCTTCCCTAAATAATCGTCAGCTCCGGCATCCAATCCTGTCACCCGATCGCCGATAGAATTTCGAGCGGTAAGCATCAAAACAGGAAAAGCAAACCCAATTTCCCTGAAATACATACATGCTTCAATGCCATCCATTCCAGGTAACATAATGTCTAATATGAGCAAATCAGGACGGAATTCATTTTGGATTGACAAACCTGTTTCCGCATCAGAGGCAAATCGTGCCAGGTATCCTTCATAGGTCAACCCTCTTCGCAGATAGTCAGCGAATTCCAGATTATCTTCAATAATGAGAATTTTTACGGACATTGAAATTCCTTTAAATAAATTCTATATACCAATCCAATTGCGTGTCCATGTCAAAGGCTTACTTCGCAAAAAAAAATTACTCGATAACCTCAACAGTAGTTCCACCTGGCCAAGGGATAGTTAATTCGCCTGTATCTAAACCAATCGAAGGAGCTGTCCACCGAAAGATCCATTTTGCATCCTCTGGGCTGGCATTAACGCAGCCATGTGACATGGGTTCACCAAAATTATTATGCCAAAAAGTTGAATGGATAGCTGCTCCAGCTCCGGCAAACATGCTTGTCCATGCAACTGCTGGAGTATCCCACCCGCCACCTGAAGATCCACCACTCATATGGAGGGAGAGAAGTTTTCTCCAAATTGGAAAGGATCCTATCGGTGTTGCCCAAGCATCAACTGCTTGTCCCGCAGCATTCCACAAAGCTCCGGAAGATATTCGGCAGTAATATACTTCATTTAATCTCTCAAAACAAGAAAGCGTTTGATATGTGATATTGACAACAATTCGTTTCTCATCAATCGCAGGATTTATTGGAGATATTTCTTCCAATGAGATTGGACGAAACGCATTTCCAACAGCCCAAAAAATATCTCCATAACTACCAAACGGCTCATTAACCCGATATAGGATATGCCCATCTTCGTTTGTCTTTTGTTGATCTATCCAGGTTATTTGACTGTAATACAATCTTGGAAAAAGGTTGTATTCTAGTCGACTTTTCACGTAAGGAGAACGTGCTGGTGGATTATCCAATATTAAATTAACGTAAGGAACGCTTACCTCAGCCCACATTCCAGGACCGCGACTAATACTATCTGGTAGCGTTCGAACTGGTTGATTCGTTAGATTCCGTACTGGTTGAAGATAAGGAGACCATATATATCCCTCTGGAGTTTCAACAAATCTCTGATTTTTCCGATTTGGATTTTTCCCTACTACCTCACGAATCCAGTCAACTAAAGCATCCTCATATAATGAACCGACTGTTAAGCTATCCGGGTTTGGTTTTTGCTTTATATCAACTTTTCCAGCATTCACCCGCCCTAACTTGGTATTGTCTAGAGGAATTATTTGTTCAATCAATTGTTGCATGGGAAACAAAATTGTTGCTCCTGCAATAATTGATGTTCGTTTAAGGAACTCGCGACGCGTCATAAAGCTTCTGGACGAAATTTTATTCAATTCGGCATTCATAATTTTTTTAGTCCACAGTTATTACTTATTACGGCATTAGACTCCAGGGGTTCAATAAGCCACCCAAATAACGAGTCTCAAAATGCAAATGAGGGCCTGTAGAATTTCCCGTACTTCCAGAAGAGCCAATAGGAAGACCTTGATAAACACTGCTTCCACAAGTAACAGAAATCTGACTTAAGTGTGCATATAAGGTTTGATAGCCATTTCCATGATCAATCATCACCATATACCCATAACCAGTGTTATTCCAACCTGCATAAACCACAAGCCCACTGTCAGACGCGTATATAGGAGAACCCAAATTCGATGCAA
Organism: Chloroflexi bacterium HGW-Chloroflexi-8; assembly: GCA_002841995.1. Classification (GTDB taxonomy): domain Bacteria; phylum Chloroflexota; class Anaerolineae; order Anaerolineales; family Anaerolineaceae; genus UBA6170. The sequence goes on along the minus strand of PHBS01000136.1, from coordinate 5,413 downwards.
TGTCAAGAGCGAGATGTCCTGACCAGTAGTCATTCCCAGACAGGTAATTATTGACGGCTGGCCAGATAAATGTCCCGGTCCCATAAGCCCCGTCAGTAGTCACACATCCGCCTGGTCCAGCTAACGAACTGGAAACCCCCGAATTTCCTCTTGGAATTGTCGGCATAACCCAAGAAATCATCTCCCGCTTTCCTCCAGGAATTAAAACAAAAGTATCTGGAAGAATTTTTGGATCAGAAATATCCACATAGTTTTCTGGCCATAAAAGAATTGCAGAAGGTTCTACTTGATATCTGGCTGCCACCTCCTCTACGATATCGCTTGCTTTCCACTTATAGTAAATCCCGTCTACTGGCGGAATATTAAGGCGCATCCCTATCGATAAAAGCTCAGGATTGTCACTCAGATTCTCTAGATTCGCCCAAAGGACGGTCTCGGGTTTGATATTGAACTGCTTTGATATTTTGAAAATAGAATCCCCTTTCTCCACATTATAGGTGATCACTTCATGGTTTTGACTGCTATCGATTTCAGTTTTTAGATTTACCAACCTACGAATATTGATTGCAGAATCTACGTTATAAAAAACAGGTAGCGAGGAAATTTGAGAAATTTGGGTTTCACTTAATAGCTCTAATCCAAGGGAGGTTGTGTTTACATCCACTGTCATACCTGACAATTGGTACCAACCAAACCATACCAATCCAATCACAACGAGAGTTGTAAAGAACCAGCTAACTAAAAGCAAAAGTCTGGGGAACCTCTTTTCCAATAAACGAAATATAAGCTGAACTGATAACTTCATTTGTTTTACTTGGATTTGGAGAGCTCCTCTCTAACCCTTTGACTAAGCACCTCATATTGGCTGCCGCCTTCTACTAGTTTCCCATTCACGAGCAACGAAGGCGTCCCACGAAGTCCAAGATTTTGTGCTTCTAGAGTTTCTGATTTTACTTTTTCAGTGTACTTACCCGATGCCAGACATTGGTTGAATTGATCAGTTTGAAGACCCAACTCAGCAGCAAATCCTTCAAGATTCACTTTCGCAAATGCCCCCACGTTCTCACCAGCCTGTTCCGAATACAATTTCTCATAAAACTCCCAGAACTTTCCTTGTTCGTTGGCGCATTCTGATGCCTCGGCAGCCCATTGAGATTCTTCCCCAATGAACTGGAAACTGCGAAAGACAAAACGCACTAGTCCGGTATTTACAAATTCCTCCATAATTTTTGGTTTTACTGTTGCTGTGAAACGTCCGCACGCCGGACATTGGAAATCTCCGTACTCTACGACAACGACCGTAGCGTCTGCATATCCTATGCTCTTATCTTGGCTTATTTCAATTGGCACAATTGCAACTGGCTCGACATTATTCCGGTTTTGTTGAATTACGATTGTGGCAATAGCCACTACAAAAAATATGCTCAGAACACCAAAAATCCATCGGTTTACCCTGCTTGGGTTTTTTTTCGATCGTTTGTTTGTTTTTCCATATTTTCTAGACATCAAGACTCCTTCTACAACCAATTGTTATAAAACCCAGATCAAGAGTACTAACCCAATGAGTGCCATCACCCCACCTGTAATTCCTCGCACCTTATGAGATGAAGCGCGCTCCCACGCCTGAATCTTTGATCCCATGACCGGGTTTAAGGCAAGGATAAGGATGACAATTAGTGGCGTAATAAACATCAGGTTATAAAGCGCCAGGTATCCAAAGCCCTCCCAGAAATTAGTTTGACTGCCAAGTAAACCTAAAATGGCTACGTACGGTCCACCCGAACAAGGAAAACTTTCCAGACCCATCAAGGTTCCCAGCACGATGGTAGCGGGCAAGGTCGCACGATACATCCAATTCTTAAGCCCCTCTTTGCCAATTTCAGGCACTTCCAAACGCATTGGGAATTTTGGAAAAATTGCACCAAGTAAGTTTGTTATTCCAAATAGAATCAGCAGAGCTGCCCCTAATTGACCCAGCCAATGGCCTTGCACAAGGGTGGTCGCGCGAAGTAACCCCAGCCCTACCAGAAAATAAACAATGTACACACAGGCAATATAGACCAGCCCCATGCGTGCAATGGCTGTCCGTCTTTTTCGGATCGTAAACAAGAAAGTGATGAAAAAAAGCAGGATCGCCATCGCGCAGGGGTTGATCCCATCTACAAGCCCAGTCAAAAGCACGGCAGGAAGCAGCTTGCGATTGGTACTGGCGATGCTCGAATTAGCAAAAGATGCCTGGTTTGCCTGAAACCACATCAGGTAAGTAGTGATAGGTTCATTGGCTCCATACGATTGCACTGGACCGGCGAACGCCCAGGCTTTGTAGCCATCCCCTTCGCCCTCCTCACTGTAAATCAGGATCTTCTCAGGCAGTTCTTGAAAAGACAGCAAGTCTTCAACTACGTGGCCAGGTGGTTCGCCTTGCAGGATGATTTTACCTTCATCAATAAAGGTAACAAGGTGACTTTGTAGTTCCAGCGGCACCTCCAGGGAATCATTCATTTTGTTCAATTCCGTTCGGTTTTCACGCTGGTTGATATAGTCCTTTCGAACGAGCTCCACCTGGTTCGCCTGTAGAATTTCCTGTAGTTCACCATTAATATAGATGGAACACTCGTCGCAGGCTTTGTTGTAATAGACGACGGCCTGCCGATAGGTACTCTCTGCTTTAACCGGAAATACAGATAAGGTGAATGTAATAAGCAAGATAATGATATGTAAAAAAAATTTCATTGGTAATTCATCCTTTGGTTGTTGTCAGCAACAAGTTAATGTTTTCGGTATTTCACCCTCTGCGAGCAGTCCAAAGGGGTTGCCATATTGGCGAATATTAGCAATCATTGTCTGATTGGCGGGAGTCTCTACACCAACTGCAATTAATCCAGACCGTAAAGTCTCGCCGCTTGGATCATGCCCAATCGGGCACACAACCCGGCAAGTCCGGCATAATGTGCATTGATAGTAGATTAATGTCTGGATGCCGGTAGTACCTAGTATTGCGCGACCTCGAGGGCTATATTCTTCCTGATGATAGATTTGGAATACCGGACAAACCTCGCGACAAAGTCCGCATTCGGTGCAAATGGAATTTTCTTTTAGGTCGATCAGCATAGTTTCCCTCGGTTAAAGACATGATGTGGGTCGAATTGTGTTTTGAGTGCATGGAAATCCTTTTTCAATGCCTCACTGGCCCACCGTCTTTTTTTCAATCCCATACCATGTTCTCCATTGATTCGACCTCCTGCTACGGATACCCGTCCGTAAAGTTCAGGTATTCGCGGATCATCCGGTAAAAATCTGGGGTGCAGTATGCCAACCCCTAGATGGCCAAAGACGGGTATTTCCTGTGCAAACAGCCAGCCTAATATTTCTTCCTGGGCTTCGGGTGGGATTTGGGGATCTTCAGAGACCGGGTAACCGGCTTGCGTCAAACGCGCAGACAAACTTTCCCGCCCTCTCCAGATGATTGAAATCTCTTCCGGATCTTTGATTTCCCCATCTGAGTTGTGATACTCAATCAATAAAGTGTGTTTTGCCGCCCAGCCAACCATGATCGCTGCATTAGGGTTGACATATTCCATTGCGGAAAGCTCCGGATTGGTTTTCAGAGTGTCAATTTGATCTAACATGATCCTTAGATTTTCAAAGGACAGTAGGGTGAGCGAGCGTTTGCCTGGGCATTCTGTCAGTCTGAGTGTCGCTTGTACGATCATCCCCGTTATGCCTTCCCATCCTGCAGAATTGCTCCGTTCGCTACCAGCCAGACACTGAACCTGACCATTCCCATTGACGACAATAATATTCTCCACCCAGTTAGCCATCCTGCCATATCGCACAGCATGCAATCCGGCAGCATTTGTAGCAATCATTCCACCAATCGTTGCTGAGCGGTGACTCCCAGGAATGACCGGTAAAAACAACCCGGCTGATCGAAGATTCATGTTTAACTGGTCCAATGGAACACCGGCTTCGACTACCACTTGTTTTAATTGAATGTTTAAAACATCCATTTGCCGCAGACGAGCGGAATCGACAACAACTGAGTTTTGCGGAGTTGCACCACCACATAAACCTGTACCTGCGCCACGTGGTACCAGGTCAATTCCAGTTTCTGCAGCCCATTGAGCCAAACGAACAACATCGGTAACGGTTTCTGGCCAGACGACCGCCCGACATTCTCCTTGAATTCGAGAGGCATCCCGGCTGTAGGCAACCCTTGTTTCTTCTTGGGTGGACACCTGGTCTGGTTGCAATAAAGATTCAAGCCGATCCATCATTAGCGCATCCTTTCCTCATCTTGTAATAAGGTTTCACTAAACTCCATCACCTGGATGTCGCCAGCATTTTCCTTGAAATGCGCATAACACAGAGGGCAAGCCGTGCACAACCGACCATTATTCACCTGCGCTAAGCGCGCCTGAGCGATCGCATTTGCCAGGTCGGGATAGTTTGATTTAACCCCGCCTCCAGCTCCACAACATAAGCTCATCCCCCGGTTATCTGGCAACTCAACCACTTGCCAACCCGCATGACCTAGGAGTCGTCGCGGTTCTTCATAAATATCCGAATACCGGCCGAGATGACAGGGATCGTGATAGGTTATGGGGAGCTTAGCATCCAACTCGAGTTTTGAGCGGGAGGTCAATATCTTTTCGGAAAGTACCTGCGTGGCGTGATACACATCCAACTGATATTCGTGTTTCAAGGTGTGGTAGCAGCCCGGACAATTGGTGATAATCTTTCCGATACCGAAGCGGGCAAAGGTTTCCAGATTCTTTGCTTTCAACTGCTCGAAATCCTGATGGTAGCCTGCGCGCCGGACGGGACTGCCGCAACACTGAAGTTCACCAGGCAAGATAATAAAGTCGATATTCGCTCGCCTCAGCAGTCTTTCGTACCGCTCCTGCACTGCGGGTAACGCGTAGCGGGTAACGCAACCCGGATAGTACAGGGTGTTTCCACGGTCCAATTTTTTCAACCACTTTTTAAACATCGGGCTACCCTTCCGGCTTTAAGATGGTGACCCGAAACTCCGCTTCCACCTCAGGTTTATCCGGGTCATTGCTGTGCATATAAATAATGCGCTGAATTTCACCATACAAATTGTCTTCAACAGGGTCAAACTTCACCAACAATTCAGTCGATTTACCGGCAGGATGGTTGCTGGCCAATGTATCGTGGCAGGTTGTGCAGCCGAACTTGGCGTGAGTGGTTTGGCCGAAGTTTGTCGGGTCAATATAGCTTTTTGTGCCGACAGTTGCCTGATTGCCGTGGCATGCTATGCAAGCTTCGTTTTTACCGGTGCTGTCACCAAAAGAAAAATCAGCAGCATGCGCTTGATATCCTGTTTTTGCGCCTTGGACATCTGCCGGCCGGAAAACTGCAGCTTTGCGCCCGCGTCCGTAAAGAAGCC
>PHBS01000135.1 GCA_002841995.1 Chloroflexi bacterium HGW-Chloroflexi-8 | reverse complement strand
GTGAAGGTAAAGTAATCGATCTTTTGCCTCTAAAATTAGCTGTTATCGTAGACCTGCCCCAGGTTGGTAGACGTGAATTCAATAATTCTGATGTTCAGGTTCTGGAAGGAAATGCACCCGTTGACATCAAGCCGGTTGGTTCAGCTAACGTCCAATCCGTCGTAGAAAAAAACATGTTAGAAATTGGTAAAGATCAAGTAAAACCTGCTGAACGACCAAATTCAACAGAGAAGCTAACGGATCCTTTAAATAGTAAAAAAGATTTTGGACCTTTTACGAAAAGAAGACCTAAAAAGAAGAAAAGGCGACCAGGTAATCAAGAAAATAATGATGGGAATAAATCGAGTTAAAATTGATTCTAATATAATCGATTACGCAATCCATAAACGGCGTGATTTTCATAAATTCCCGGAAATCGGATTTAAGGAGTTCAGAACCTCCAATATCATTAAGAACGAATTACTTGATATGGGTTTTGAAGTTCAATCTGGTATCGCAGAGACGGGGGTTATTGGCATCTGGCCTGGTGAAAAAAACAAACCGGTTATTATGCTTAGGTTTGATATGGATGCGCTTCCAATTGCGGAAGAAAATGAAATTGAATACAAATCAACCATTAAGGGTTTAATGCATGCTTGTGGACACGATGCACATATCAGCATTGGGTTAGGTCTGGCAAAGGTTATTTCTACCCATACAAAGAATAATGGGGCAACAATTAAATTTGTATTTCAGCCAGCAGAAGAAGGACTTGGGGGTGCAGAGCGAATGGTTGCTGAAGGCGTACTCAATAATCCCAAACCGGATTATTGTCTGGGTGTTCATGTATGGAATGAAAAACCGATTAATTGGGTTGGTATTAAGTCTGGACCATTTATGGCAGGTGCGATCACATTTAAATTAGAAATTATAGGCAAAGGTGGTCATGGGGCTATTCCAAATGAAGCAAAGGATCCAATTGTAGCATCAGCTATTATTATTCAGGCGCTTCAAAGCATTGTCAGCCGAAATATTTCTCCATTGGAGAGCGGTGTTGTCAGTGTTTGTTCTATTCATGGTGGGAGTGCTTTTAACGTTATTCCTCAGAATGTAGAAATCTTTGGGACAGCTCGATATTTTAAGCCTGAGATACAAAAAATTATTCTAGCTCGAATTGAATCAATTGTTAATAGTATTGCATCTTCCTTTAATTGTGATGCAAAACTTGAAATTAACGAAATTACTCCTGCAGTCATTAATAATAACGATGTTATTGAATTCATATTAAACAATACAGCTAAGAAATATCCTGAAATGGAATTTGAGACCCAATATCAATCGATGGGATCTGAAGACTATTCGTTCTATTTGAATGAAATCCCCGGATGTTTCATATTCATGGGTGCTGGGCTGGTCTCAGGTGAAAAAAGGTATGGGCATCATCATCCCAGATTTAATATTGATGAACGCGTGATTGGCAACTCGATATCGTTTTTATATGAAGCATTAACCGATTTAACTGAAAATTAGGACTGTTTGGCTAAATTCTCCCCAAAAAACGGTCATTTTCCATTCTCAAAAGATTACATATCGCGCTTGAATTTTTCAATTTGATTTGGTAGACTTTAACAGGTTTAATCATCAGATTAATAGGATAAATAATTTCCTGACAACAAAAAATGGCTAATTTAATTAATACTTCAGAATATTTATCTGATTTTTTACGTTATCTGGCAAAAAGGGCAAATTGTGGTAATGATAGGTTGCCCTCATTATCTGTATTAAGTCGGGAACTTGGAATTTCTGTTGCCAGTTTAAGAGAGCAGTTAGAGATTGCCAGAGTTTTAGGTTTTGTAGAGATTAGGCCAAAAACCGGTATAAAATGGCTTCCATATAATTTCGCAAATTCAATTTTAGTTTCCAGTGCTTATGCAATCGAGATTTCTAGTCAATACTTCGACCAATTTCGTGATTTAAGAAATCATCTTGAATCGGTCTATTTTTTTGAAGCTGTAACATCGCTTCGTAATAATGATATTGAGAGACTTTTTATTATCATTGAAAATGCTGAGACCAAAATAAAGAGTAACCCTCCGCGGACTCCTCATATTGAACACCGCGATTGGCATTTATTGTTATTCTCTCACATCGAGAATGTATTCTTAAATGGAATCCTCTCTGTTTTTTGGGATATTTATGAAAATCAGGGATATGCATTTGTCAGTGACATGGTGTATTTAAGCAATGTATGGTCCTATCACAAGAAAATTACAGAGCAGATTGCTCTACAAAATTATTCCGATGCATACCAGGCATTCTTAGAACATAAAGATTTAATTAAATCAAGACCAAAACCTGTTTCTATTAACAAATTTGAATAGTTGATATTCATTTAGGAGAATTTATGCAAAAAGAAAAGTTAAAAGGAAATCCGATGAGTAATAATTCAAGTGATCGAAAAATTAACGATTTTGTTATTACATTCGGTACCGTTAATGGATCCGGGAGCGCTACGGCGAATACAACAATTATGCGGGCTTTATTCCAAATGGGTATCCCCGTTTCAGGTAAAAATATATTCCCTTCTAATATTCAGGGACTGCCGACCTGGTACACATTACGGTTAAGTAAAGATGGGTATTTAGCCCGGGTTGAAGAAGATGATATTGTAATCGCCATGAACCCGAGTACTATCCGGAAAGAATTAGAATCTTTGGTGCCTGGGGGTGTCTTATTTTACCCGGATGATTTGAAATTTGATCTCACCCGAGAGGATATCGTGTTGTATCCAATGCCGGTAAAAAAAATTATTAAAGATTCTGACGTGACCCCAACTTTAAGAGATTATGTGGCAAATATGGTTTATGTTGGAGTTCTATGCCAAATGATTGGTATTAAACTTGAAATGATTGAATCAGCATTAAATTTCCATTTTAAAAACAAGGAAAAACCTGTGTCGATCAACATGAACATTATCAATATGGCAGCAAATTGGGCGAAGGAAAACCTAATAAAAACGGATCGCTATTGGGTTGAACCCATGAAAAATACACAAGGCTGTATTATGTCGGATGGTAACACGGCCGGTGCACTTGGATCACTTTTTGGAGGTTTACAATTTTGCGCTTGGTATCCTATAACACCTGCATCCAGTTTGGCGGAAACAATCCATGAGTTCATACCGGTATTAAGGAAAGATAATGAGACAGGTGAAGAATCTGTAGTAATTGTTCAAGCCGAAGATGAATTGGCAGCGATAGGTATGACAGTTGGAGCTGGTTGGGGTGGATTAAGAGCTTTGACATCCACATCAGGACCAGGGTTGAGTCTAATGACAGAATATCTCGGCCTTGCTTATTATTCTGAAGTGCCAGTTGTTATTTGGGATGTTCAACGGGTTGGGCCGAGTACTGGTTTACCAACACGTACTGCTCAATGTGATTTAACCTTCGTTTATTTCCTCGGTCATGGTGATACGAATTCAATAATTCTTCTACCTGGATCAGTGAATGAATGTTTTGAATTCGGTTGGAAGGCACTTGACATAGCTGAACGTCTTCAATCTCCAGTTTTCGTTTTATCGGACCTGGATCTAGGGATGAATGAATGGATTACTCCTAAATTTAATTATCCAAACCTTCCAATAGATCGAGGAAAAATTCTTTGGGAAGAAGATTTTCAAAAAATGTTGGATGCCAATGGTGGTTCTTTTGGTCGCTATAACGATGTAGATGGAGATAACATTCCATATCGAACAGTTGTTGGAAACCAGCATCCAAAAGCGGCTTATTTTACACGTGGCACTGGGCATGACAGATTTGCAAATTATAGTGAAGATGGTGAAGTTTGGATGCAAGGAATGGAACGATTGAAACGAAAATACGAACACTCAGTCGAATTCACTCCAACCCCAGAATTGGATGACAATCACAACCGAGTTGGAATTATCACGTCGGGTTCTGCTTATTTCCCGGTCATTGAGGCACGTGACATCTTGAAAAATAAAGGATTGAACGTAGACTTGCTTCGAATCCGAGCCTTGCCTATCCATGATCAAGTAAAAGATTTTATTAAATCTCATGATTATTGTTATGTTGTCGAATTAAATCGTGATGGACAATTGCAACAAATAATTTCGTTATCTATTCCGGACAAAGCAACAAATCTTATAAGCATTTCAAAAATGGATGGTTTCCCATTGACTGCAAAATGGATTGTTAATGAAGTCCTCAAAAAAGAAGAGGTGGATCATGGCACTAATTGATAGTCGTCTTAGTAATATCAATCAAATTGGATTAACAAGAAATGATTATAAGGGGGCACCTAGTACTCTTTGTCAGGGTTGTGGTCATAATTCAATATCCAGTCAAATAGTTGCGGCTTGTTATGAAATGAATATTAAACCTGAAAAAGTCGTGAAGTTTAGTGGTATTGGATGTTCCTCAAAAAGCCCAACCTATTTTCTTAATCGCTCCTTTGGTTTTAATGGCCTGCATGGACGCATGCCATCTTTGGCACTCGGAGCTTTATTTGCAGATAATAGTATGGAGGGGATAGGTGTAAGTGGTGATGGTGATACCGCTTCAATTGGAATGGGACAATTTAAACATTTGGCTCGTAGAAATACTCCAATGGTCTATATTGTTGAAAATAATGGCGTATATGGATTGACCAAAGGACAGTTCTCTGCAACCGCTGAAGAAGGACTGGAATTAAAAAAACAAGGTGTGAATACCTATTTACCAGTGGATATTTGTATGGAAGCATTAGTAACAAATGCATCTTTTGTTGCAAGAGGGTTTGCAGGTGATCCAAAACAGTTGAAGAATCTTCTTAAAGCAGCCATTGCCCATAATGGTTTAGCGGTCCTGGATATTATCAGCCCGTGTGTTACATTCCATAACAAAGAAAATTCCTTTCATTCTTATCAATGGGGAAAAGAACATGAAGTGCAACTGCATGACATCACTTTTGTACCGGCAAGAGATGAGATTACGATTGAGGATTTTGAACCAGGTTCATCCAAAGAAGTAACCATGCATGATGGATCTCTCATACTTTTAAAGAAGTTGGACAAAGATTACGATCCTACCAGCCGCATTGAGGCATTAAAAGTTTTGGAAGATGCAGCTCATAACAATATACTTCTTACCGGTCTGTTGTTTGTAGACCCGGAGGCGAAGACTTTGTTTGATCGTTATCATCTTCCAAAGACCCCATTAAATCGGCTAAAACCTGATCAAATTCGTCCCAAAAAGGACAAGATGGATGAGATCAACAAATTATTATTCCTGAATGAATAAAAAAAAGATCAAGGTGAATGTCATTCACCTTGATCTTTTTTTACCACAGGGTGCTCAGAGTTTCTGATCCATTCACTCCATGAGCCAGCGTACAATTTTGGTTTTTCATATCCAATATGAGCCATGGCAAACAAATTAAAACAGGATGTTACTCCGGATCCGCAATAAAGAACCACGTGCTCTTCAATAACATTTTTTCCAATAAATGAATAAATCTCTTCTAGTTTGTTGTTAGGTAACAAAAATCCATTTTGGTCCAGATGTGTCTGATGGAATATATTGATCGCTCCAGGTATATGACCTGCAACACTATCAATTGGTTCTTCTATACCAGCAAATCTTTGCGGGGATCTCGCGTCTATCAATAGAAATTTTTCATCATTTATGTTTTTTTCGATGGATTCCTGATCAATCATATACTCAACACTAAAATCGCCTACAAATTTGGAAGAATTTTTCAGAGCTATCCCTGATTCGATTGAAAAACCTGCAGCAGTCCAAGCCTGGAATCCACCATTCAGTAAAACGATTGAAGAATGACCATAAGCACGTAGAAGCCACCAGAGACGTGCTGCATATGAACCATACGAGGCATCATATACCACGACAGTTTTATTTTTATCAATTCCAAGTTCAGACAAAAAAGCTATAAATTTCTCGCTGTTTGGAAGGGGATGTCTGCCAGTCGATAATGTAATTGGACTTGAAAGGTTTTTATTTAAATCGGCATATTGGGCGCCTGGGATGTGGCCTTTAAGGTAATCTGAATATCCCCAATTTTCATTTGAAAGGTCAAACCTACAATCGATGATAATATAATCTGGATTGGATATATTTTTAAATAATTCATTCACTTCTATTAATAAATTTGCCATTTTCCCACCAATTATTTATGGAATTAAAAAAGTTTTTAAGCGCCTAAGATCGTGTGAAGGAGAAGGAAGTTTGGTGGACGCATTTCTCCTACTGGTAAATAAGAAACGAAGATTATTTGTTGCCCAGATTGAATAGGCGTAGAAGCTATGATCGCTTCTTCCAAAAAAGCTAACATATCTTCAATGTTAGTGGCATGCGGAACTAAGTAAGGGTTGACACCACGATACAAATTTAAATTTCGAAAAGTGCTGAGTTCTGGTGTAAAAGCCAGAATTGGCACATTCGGATGTACTTTAGACATTAATCTCGCTGTTCTGCCAGTTTGGGTAAGAACTACAATATATTTTACATCTCGATCAGCTGCTAACTCTCCTGCGGCACGGGTAAGGGCTACGGCATCATCACTGGTTGGTTCGAGAGGCTGCTTGCCACGATCGCTCCATTTTTTATAATTTGCTTCTGCTTCTTTGACGATCGAATCCATCATCATTACTGTTTCCAGTGGATATTTACCGACTGCTGTTTCTCCGGAAAGCATAACAGCATCGGTCCCATCAAGAATTGCATTGGCGACGTCTGAAGCCTCTGCCCTGGTCGGTCGAGGATTATTAATCATTGAATCAAGCATTTGTGTTGCAGTAATAACAAGTTTGGCATGTCGATAGGCTGCTTCGATGATTTTCTTTTGAACGATCGGAACTGAAGCAGGAGATATTTCAACACCCAGGTCGCCTCTGGCTACCATTACGCCTTCCGCTACTGATAGTATTTCATCAAGATTTTCAATAGCCTGTGGCCTTTCCAGTTTAGCAATAATCGGTGGAGGTATCCTATCTGGAGAGATTATTTGAATAGCTTCTTTGACTTCCAGAATGTCACCCGCACAACATACGAAAGAAATGGCAATGGCATCTACGCCTTGTTGTAACCCAAATTCCAAATCAGAACGGTCTTTTTCTGTAAATCCTGGAATACCTAAGTCAACACCAGGAAGATTTACGCCTTTATGTGAGGAAATCCTCCCACCAAGAATCACCTTGCAAATGATGGTTGTATCTATAACTTCATTGACTTCAATTTCCAAATTTCCATCATCCATCAAGATGCGGTTACCAGGAATTACTGCTTGAGCAAGATTTGGTACATCCATCGGTAAAATGATCAAAGAATTGTTTTCGGTTAGGTTTATTTCAGTTGCATCGAGTGGTTGAAGGGCTATAAGTTGATCTTTTATTAATAATATTCCACCTTCAGGAAGTTTTCCAACTCGCAATTTTGGACCTTGCAAATCCTGTAATATCGAAATTGGTTTATTCAATTCATCAGATAATTTTCGTATCATCTGAATTCTTTTATTGTGCTCTTCATAAGTTCCATGGGAAAAATTTAGTCTAGCAACGTCCATTCCTGCATTGATGAGGCTTTTAAGTACTTCTTCATTGTCAGTACTGGGACCGAGAGTCGCAACAATTTTTGCTTTTCTTTCCATATATACACCTTTCAAGCAATTAATACCTGGTATGTGTAATTATAAAGCTTTTCAGGGTTAAGAAAAAAGGATCGGTTCAAAAGAGCCGATCCTTGGGATTGTATTAATCCATCATCAAAGTCTCTGCGATCCGCGGCATTGCCCAATCAATTGTTTCTTTTTCAATTATTAAAGGTGGAGCGAACCGAATCACATTGTCATGGGTTTCTTTTGCCAAAATCCCAAGTGATTTAAGTCTTTCACAAAATCTTCTCGCGCCTTTTGCCTCAGGTTTTAATTCGACACCAATCAGCAAACCTTTTCCACGAATTTCTTTAATGTGTTTGCTTGGAATTTCTTCCAAATGCTCCATGAAATATTTACCCATAAGTTCTGACTTTTCGATAAGATTTTCATCCCGGATGACTTTCAGTGCAGCTCGGGCAACCGCTGCTCCTAAAGGACTCCCACCAAAAGTTGATCCGTGTTCTCCCGGTTGGAACAATCCCATGATGTCGGCATCAGCCAGAACAGCAGAAACGGGATAAAAACCACCAGATAGTGCTTTCCCAATAATTATTAGGTCCGGACGAACGGCTTCATGATCACAAGCGAACAATTTTCCAGTTCGACCCAATCCTGTTTGGATCTCATCAGCAACAAACAGGATATTATTTTCCTCACAGAGCTGTTTTACAGCTTTAAGGTATCCGTTTGGAGGAATTATCACGCCTGCCTCGCCCTGAATTGGTTCTAACATGATAGCTGCGGTATTTGCTGTTATCGAACTCTTCAAAGATTCTATATCGCCATATTGGGCAACAATAAACCCTGGTGTGAATGGACCAAATTCTTTACGATAAAATTCTTCTGTGGAGAATGATATTATAGAAACTGTTCTTCCATGAAAATTTCCACTTGCAACGATAATTTCACTTTGGTAATGCGGTATTTTTTTTACTTGATATGCCCATTTGCGGACTAGTTTTATTGCGGTCTCGACAGCCTCTGCTCCGCTATTCATCGGAATAGACATTTCATATCCAGTCATTTCAGATAATTCTTTATAAAGCAAAGGTAATTGTGAATTTCGAAAAGCTCTCGAGGTCAATGTTACTTTTTGCGCTTGGTCGACTAGCGCTTTTAGGATTTCAGGGTGTACATGACCCTGGTTTAAAGCGGAATATGCACTGAGACAATCCAGATATTTATTTCCTTCGATGTCAAATACCCAAACTCCTTCACCACTTTCAATAACAACATCCAATGGGTGATAATTATGAGCGCCGAACTGATCTTCTAAAGCAATATAATCATTTGAATTCATTATTCCCTACTTTAATAAATTAACGATTACTGCTTTTTGCGCATGTAATCGATTATGAGCTTGTGGAAATAGGCGTGAATGCGAACCATCTGCAACTTCATCAGTAATTTCCTGTCCACGATGTGCTGGTAAGCAATGCATCACAATCGCATATTTATCTGCTAGATTTACCAATGCTTGGTTAACCTGGTAAGGGGGAAAGACAGCTTCTCTTAACTTTGTTTCCTCTTCTTGCCCCATCGAGGTCCAGGTGTCAGTATAAATAACATTTGCCTTTTTTACTGCTTCTTTGGGATCGGCGATGTATTTGATCTGGCTTCCAGTATTTTGTGAAATCGTGTTTCCAATTTCATAGGCAGCGTTCGAAATAAAATACCCTTCAGGCCCAGTATGGGTGAAATTTGCGCCTAATTTTGCACAAATATGCATCAATGAAACAGCTACGTTATTTCCATCACCTACAAAAACCACATTTAAATTTTTAAGCGTGCCAAATTCTTCCAAAATGGTCAACGCATCCGCCATTGCCTGGCATGGATGATTGTAATCACTCAATCCATTAATTACTGGAATTTCTGCCCATTTTGCCAAATCAATAACATGTTGGTGCTCAAATACTCGAGCCATGATGATGTCCACATACCCTGATATAACACGTGCAACATCCGCAATCGATTCACGTTTTCCAAGACCAATCTCACTTGGAGACAAGTATAATGCATCTCCACCTAAATGTCGCATAGCCATATCGAAACTGACTCGTGTCCGTAAACTGGGCTTTTGAAAGATCATCGCCATTGCTTTATTTTTTAATATTGGCTTATTCCCATTCGTTTTCCATTCCTTTTTTAAATCAATCGCCAATGTTAGCATTTCTTGTAATTCAGATGATGAAAAATCTGAAATTGCAATAAAATCTTTTTTCATTCGTTCTCCTTGAATTAATAAGTGAGTAAACAAAGACGTTTGGAGTATATCATAAGCCTTTGCAGGAATTGAATTGATTTTCGGATGCAAATTCTTGGCAATTGTCATAGTGCCTTACAGATTAATTTAAATCAAGTAGAATTTACTGATAATTAGCGTTTTGGAGGATCAATGGTCAGAAAGAGCAAATTTACCTATTTCTCATT
Organism: Chloroflexi bacterium HGW-Chloroflexi-8; assembly: GCA_002841995.1. Taxonomy (GTDB): domain Bacteria; phylum Chloroflexota; class Anaerolineae; order Anaerolineales; family Anaerolineaceae; genus UBA6170. Next base: position 959 of record PHBS01000135.1, on the reverse strand, counting down.
ATTTGTCCTTGCATACAATGTGCTCGTTATTTTATTCGGAGCATTTGTTAGAGCGACCGGATCTGGTTCCGGATGTGGCGCTCATTGGCCAACATGTAATGGGGAATTACTTCCAACGAGCCCTATAGTTGAAACAATTATCGAATTTACGCATCGTGCAACGAGTGGTCTTTCGTTAATTCTTGTATTTTTCCTACTCGTTTACACTTTTCGAATTTCAATGAAAGGTAGTTTTATACGAAAAGCAGCTTTGTCTGCTTTTCTTTTCACGATTTCGGAAGCTTTATTAGGAGCTAGTCTTGTACTATTTCAATTGGTCGGTGAAAATGATTCCATAGCCAGAGCGATTGTTATTTCTGCCCATCTACTTAATACATTCATGCTGCTTGCGAGTTTAGTACTTGTTTATGAATGGAGTAAGTATACCGAACCCAAAAAAATAAAATTTTCTCAAATAAATAGCGCCTGGTTAGTATTAATGACAATATTAATCCTGATATTAGGAATGAGCGGAGCTATTACAGCTTTGGGAGACACATTATTTCCTTCTTCATCGTTGGTAGAAGGATTAGTTCAAGATACATTAAATTCTGTTCATTTTTTAATTGAGTTAAGAGTTTATCATCCGCTTTTAGCTATCTTAGCATCGGTTGCTTTGATATTAATGGTTAAATTTATCGTCAAAATTGATGCTGACAAACGAATAATCAAAAGGGCAAATCTTGTTATAACTTTCTTTTTGTTTCAATTGTTTCTAGGTGGATTAAATGTTGTATTACTCGCTCCAATTTGGATGCAAATAATTCATTTGCTTTTTGCAGATTTAATTTGGATAAGTTATGTAATGTTTATTAATCGACTTTTGATTGTTGATTCTTGATTTTTTTAATTGCTGAGTTTATTAACATATCCACAACTGGAAATGTTAGACTGCCAAGTAAATTTGACGCCCAATAAAT